>JACQFG010000019.1 GCA_016200155.1 Planctomycetota bacterium
GCCGTGGTGCTGGTGGTGGGGACGACGTACGCGCTGTGGCGGTACTCGAAGCCGCGTCGGCATGTGGCGCCGGCCCAGGCGTCCGAAAAGAAGGATCCGGACACGATGCCGGGCGAGGATGATGAGGACCCGACGCAGCCGCCGGAGACCAGCGCGGTGAAGTTTGTCTACCCGCGTTTCGGCGCCATGGAGCGAATCTCGGTGCAGGTCGGCTCGGTCGAGGCGGTCGAGGTTCAACTGCAGGCAAGGGTCTCGGGTTATCTCAAGAAACTGAATGTCGACATCGAGCACGCCGTCAAGGAAGGGGACGTGCTGGCGGTGATCGATGTGCCGGAGCTGGAGAAGCAAGTAGCGCGGAACGCCGCCCTGGTGGAGCAAGCGTCGGCGCGCGTGCGGCAGATGAGCGCCAAGGTGTCGGTGGCGAAGTCGGACCTCGAAGCCGCGAAGGCGGAGGTCGTCTATGCCCAGGCTAATGCCCGCGCCGCGGCAGCCTGGGTTGGGTACTACGGCCTGGTCCATTTGCGCATGAAGGAGCTGGCGAAAGATCGCAACATCGAGCAGAAGGTCGAGGACGAAGCCAAGCAGCGCTTCGAGTCGGCGCGCGAGACCGAGCATGCGGCCAAGGCGGCGATCGAGACCGCCGATGCCAAGAAGAACTCCGCTGCGTCGAAAATCCTGCTGGCCGACGCCGACCTGGTCGAGGCGAAGGCCCAGGTCAAGGTGGCCAGCGCAGAGCTGGAAAAATCGCAGGAACAATACAAGTTCCGCAACATCACCGCCCCCTTCGACGGATTCATTACCGAACGATTCCTGTTCGAGGGGGCGTTCATCCGCTCGGCCGACGGCGGCGCTGCACAGACCGTGCTCACGATCCAGAGCCCCGACCGCATGCGCATGATCGTACAGGTCCCCGACAACGACGCCCCCTACGCCAGCAAGGACAAGCCCGCCTTCATCCAGATCGATGCCTTCCCCGGCGCGAAGTTCGAGTTCAAGATCTCGCGCATCTCCCGGACCGAGGACATCAAGACGCGCTTGATGCGCGTCGAGATCGACCTGAGTCAGGAAAAAATCGCCAAGCAACTGGGCATCGCCAACGCGCAAGGCGTCATCCGCCAGGGCATGTTCGGCAAGGTCGAGATGGTGCTCGACAAGATGACCAACAAGCTGTCGGTCCCGTCGTCCTGCCAGGCGAGCAAGGTGCTGGCCCGCAAGGGGGGCGTCTTCGTCGTCACGGACGACGGCAAGGTGCATCTGAAGAAGGTGCGCTTCGGCATGGACAACGGCACGCGCGTCGAGGTGCTCGACGGCCTCAAGAAGACCGACAAGGTCGTAATGACGCCGGCCGGCCTCCTCGACGGCGCCGAGGTGCAGGCGACGCAGTACGAGGAACCGGAGTTGCGCGCGGACAGCCAACCATGATTTTTTCTCGCCGCTTGCGGCTTAGCGTTCGCGCGGCGCCGCGCGAGCGCTAAACGAAAACACCTTGAGCCACCATGATCGGACTGATCCGTTTTTCCCTCAACAACTGGTACGCCGTCGTCGTCGGGGTGCTGACGATCGCGGTGCTCGGGTCGCTGGCGATCCTGTCGATCCCGATCGACATTCTGCCCGTCAACCGCAGCCCGGCCGTGCAGGTCTTCACGTTCTACAGCGGCATGCCGGCGACGCTCGTCGAAAAGAACCTCTCCAATCGCCTGGAACGCTGGACCGGCCAATCCGCGGGCACGTTATTTCAGGAATCGCGGTCGATCCCCGGCGTCAGCATCGTGCGCAACTACTACCGCGACGATGTCGACCCAAGTGGCGCTCTCACGCAAGTGGTGTCGCTGGCGTCGGTGGCCACGCCGTACCTGCCGCCGGGGACGCTGCCGCCGATCATCTTGCCGTACGATCCGACCAGTTCCGTGCCGGTGTGCCTGATCGCGCTGGACAGCGCGACGATTCCCGAATCGGTGCTGGCCGACCTGGCCCGCTTCGAGGTCCGCAACATGGCCATGGGCGTGCGCGGCGTCAACGCGCCGATCATGTACGGCGGCAAGTCGCGCGCCATCCTCGCCTACATGGACCGCGAGAAGATGCAGGCACGCAACCTCTCGCCCCAAGAACTCCTGCACGCCATCGATGAGTACAACATCTTTCTCCCCACCGGCGGCGCCCGGCTCGGCAAGATCGATTACGCCATCGAATCCAACTCCATGTACGAACTCGTCGACCTGATGGGCGACATCCCCGTCAAGTCGAAGGACGGCCGCACGATCTTCCTGCGCGACGTCGCCTCGGTCAAGGACACGAACCTTCCGCAGATGAGCGTGGTCCGCGTCAACGGGCGGCGCCAGGTCTACATCCCGATCTACCGCCAATCCGGCGCCAGCACCCTGGCCGTGGTCAACAGTCTGCGCAGCGAGCTTCCCGATATCAAGTCGCGTCTGACCTACGACGACGTCAACGTCAAGATGGTCATGGATCAATCGGTCTACGTGCGGCACTCGATCGTCAGCCTGATCGAGGAAGGGGTGCTCGGCGCGATCCTGTGCTCGCTGGTCATCCTGATCTTCCTGGGCGAATGGCGGATGACGTTCATCGCTGTGCTGACGATCCCGATCGCCGTTTTCGCTGCGATCCTCGGGCTGTCGTGGACCGACAACACGATTAACGTGATGACGCTGGCGGGCCTGGCGCTGGCGATCGGGCCGCTGGTCGATAGCGCCATCATTTGCCTGGAGAACACGCACCGGCATCTGGGGCTGGGCACGCACCCGAAGGAGGCGGCGCTGTATGGAGCAAGCGAGGTCGCCATGCCGGAACTGGTGGCGAGCTGCTGCACGCTCCTGGTGCTGGCGCCATTGGCGTTGATGCCGGGCATGGGCAAGTTCCTGTTTCGACCCATGGCGCTGGCGGTCACGTTTGCGATGATCGCGGCGTATCTGCTGTCGCGCACTTTTGTGCCGGCGATGTGCTCGCTCTGGCTGCGCGGACATGCTCCGCACCCCGGCGTGCATCATGGGACCGACTATCAGCATCGCAGCGAGCACGAGATTCCGCCGACGAAATCCTGGCTCGGCCAGCTCTTCGAGAAATGGGAATCGCTGCTAAACGCCGCCATCGGCCGATATGTCGCGCTGCTCACCGGCGCCATGGCCCGGCGCCAAACCGTGCTCGGCGGCACGGCGCTGCTGCTGATCTTCGTCGTCTTCGGCGTCGGCTCGCAGCTGCGGCGCGAGTTCTTCCCCGAGGTCGATGCCGGCGCCTTCGAAATCTATGTGCGCGCGAAAAAAACCGGCACGCGCATCGAGGAGACCGAGTATCGCATCGCTGCGGTCGAGCAGCATGTCAAGCACGCCATCGGCCGGGACCTGGAAATCGTCATCAGCGAGATCGGCGTCAATGCCGACTGGTCCGCTGCGTTCACCCCCAACTCCGGCCCCATGGACGCCGTCGTCAAGGTGCAGCTCAAGCACAATCGCCGGCTCTCCGCGCAGGAATATGTCCACAAGCTGCGCGAGTCGTTCGCCGGCCACACCATTTGGAACGACCTGGAGTTCGCCTTCGACGCGGGCGGCATGATCCGCTCGGCCATGAACAACGGCAAGTCGAGCCCGATCAACATCCAGATCACGACCAAGGACGTCAAGTCCGCTTATCCCGTTGCCAAGGCCATCCTCCACGAAGCTCGGCACATCCCCGGAGTCGTCGACGCCCGCATCATCCAGCGCCTCGATTATCCGCAGTACTTCATCAACGTCGATCAGGCCAAGGCCGCCAACCTCGGCCTGACGCAGATGGACGTCATGAAGAACGTGATCGCAACCCTGAACTCGAGCGTGCAGTTCCACAAGAAGAATTTCTGGATCGACCCCATCAGCAACAACCTTTACTACGTCGGCGTTTCGTACACCGAGGAGGACATCGAATCGCTGGAAACGCTGCTCAACGTGCTCATCACCAGCCCGTCCCAGAACCGCTCCATCCCGCTGCGCAACGTCGCTACACTCGAGCGTGGCAACGTTCCCAGCGAAGCGAACCACCGGAACCTGCAAAACACCCTCGATATCACCATGGGCGTGCATGGCCGAGATCTCGGCAAGGTCGCCGACGAGATCGCCCTGATGCTCAATCGCCACGGCGCCAACGACGGCGGCGGCGAATGGAAGACGTATAATCCCGCGACACTGAAAAAGGACACGCCCTCGCTTCTGGTCGGCAGCCGCATTCGGCTCAGCGGCGAATACTCGCGCATGCAGGACACCTTCCGCAACCTCGGCGTCGGTCTGATCCTCGCCGCGCTCCTGATCTACTTCATGATGGTCGCGCTGTTCAAATCCTGGCTCACGCCGCTGGTCATCCTGTCGGCGGTGCCGGTCGGCCTGGTCGGCGTGGTCCTGGTGCTGTTCGTCACGGGGACGGCGCTCAACGTGCAATCGCTGCTGGGCATCATCTTCATGGTCGGCATCGTCGTGTCGAACACGGTGCTGCTGATCGATTTCGCCCAGCACTTGCGCCGCGAGGAAAAGCTATCGCCGACCGACGCGATCATGAAAGCGGCCCGCGTCCGCGTTCGTCCGGTGGTGATGACAGCGCTGGCCGCGTTCTTCGCCTTGTTGCCGATGGCGCTGGCGCTGGGCCGGGGCAGCGAGGCGAACGCCCCGCTGGGCCGCGCGGTGATCGGCGGGTTGCTGGCCGGCCTGGCGACGACGCTGTTCGTGGTGCCGTGCTTGTACTCGCTGGTCGTGCGCGATCCCAAGCATGCGGCGACGCCGGAGCATGCGCCGCTGAGTTGATCCATGTCAAAGCGATTCAAGCTGAGTGCTGACGAAATAAAACCGCTCGCAGTCGGCCGTGGGGCCTGCTTCGCCACCGACATGATTACCGTCGATGGCAGCAAAGTCGGATACATGTATCGCGAAGAACCTCGCCACGAAACCGACAGCGGCTGGGTGTTCATGGCGGGCGTTGAAACCCAGGACTACATGGATGAACCAGGGAATCTCGAGATCTACGACGTCAACACCATCGCCAATCACGATTCGGAGATCATCTCGTTTCTCGATGCGCCGTTTGGTTCTGCCTTTGTGCGAAATCCCCGTTCGGGTAAGCTTGAGCCAGAGGACGATGTCGCTGCATCGGACGTGCCGCCGGCAGCGGATGTCGCGCCGCGTGAAATCTGCGATACATGCGGCTGCGCAATCAACCCAGGTCGAGCCGTGCTGCAATCACGAACGGATACGGAAGTTTCCGGAGCGGCGGCATTCCATCGCACGGTTCACCTGACGCTCTGTCCGACCTGTGCGGAGCAACGCGATGACACTGGCAACCGAGTGCTGCTGGCAATGGCGGCGTTTGTCGCGATCGTTGTCGCCCTCGGATTGGCCGGCTGGATGCTCAGGTGGGTTTTTCGTTGACCTTGTGCGGTTTGGGGCCTACCCGGCATTCTTTTTTTGCACGTCGGTCCCCGTCTTTGCGGCCGTCTTGCCTTTTGGCGGCAATGAGAACATGACCACGACAATTACCGCAATGACAATCAAGTAGAACGCCAGGTTGAGCACGAATGTCATGCCGCGGCCGTGCGGGATCAACCGATGGGCGCCGTCGTTGCATGCCTCGTGCACGTTCGGTCCATCATATTGGTGTTTGCCTGGCTCCAGGCGTGATCCCCGGATGAACGTTTCGATGACATTGGCCCGGTCGACCATCGCTTCGACGAGGTTGGCGTGCCGCGACTCCACGAACAAGAAGAGCAGGGCGATCCCCGGCAGCGCGAACTGCAGGACGATCGCATCCATGTCGATGTTGTCGGTGTAGTACGCGGCCAGGAGTCCGCCGACGACGGTCAGCAGCCAGCCGCGCAGCGTGAAGATGAAGCCCTCGTGCCGCGTGATGATGCCCTGCAGGCGATCGAGTTCGTGATGGGCTTGGCCAATTTCGTCCATGGGGTGCTCGCGATTGGGTTGAAGAATGTCACCTGGCTTTTTTATCGATCCTTCGCGTGTTAGCCCGAAGTCCAAGCGAGGAACTCCGCCGTGGCGTCCCTCGCTTGCGCTTAGGGCTAACACGCAATCGCCGCAATCCTGTTGAGTTCCCGCTCCAGCGTCGGCCAGTGTAGCTCGAAGCATTCCTTGAGAAGCTCGTCCGGAATGCGCCGCCGGCCGGCGATCGCGTTGATCTCCTTGGCAAGCTTCAACGTTCCCGTTCGATCGGCCGCGGAAGATTGCAGGGACGCAAACGGGCCCGCAATCTGGTTTGGCGTCACTTCAAAGAGATAAGGCAGCACGCGCCGATTCTTCACCAGAAGCGCCCCACCTTCCGCGTGCATCCACGGCGACAGCAGGTTGTCCTTGGTGAAACAAAGAACGCACGCTTTGGCCTGGCGCAACTTCGTCCAGATCTCCGGGTTCCAGTTCGACCCCGTCGAGATCTCATCGCTCAGCCATGGTTCGACGGCTTGCACGACGGCGCCCAGAAACCGGCACAGCGCGACGCCGACCTGCCGGCTGCGCGCGCCGGACCAGGAAATGAACGCGATCGGTCGGCCGGCCGGCGCGTGCTCGTCCAGCAACGTCCGGTCCGCGCCATGGAGATGGTCGATCGCTTTGGCAATGCGAATCAAGGTGCGATAGTCCACAACAGCGTCTCCTTGCTCGCCTCGAAAAGGCGTCCGAGCAGTCTACTTCGTAGCCTACAACAAGACCTGCATGTTTGACAAATGACCGCGTGGTTTCTTCTGTCATCAGGCGCAATTCCCAAGCGATTTCTTAAATCATTAAATGACAATAGGTTGCATCACAATCCACGCAATGCTCGCTGGGCATCCGTCGCCGCGCAGGTGCTGCGGAAATCGACGGGGGCGGTGGGCTTCGGATCGCACGCAGATCGCGCCCAGATGTCATGGGTGTTCTTGGCGAGCACTTCGGTCACGTTGAGTACACGATTCGCGAGGAAGACGTAGTCGGAATCGATCGGTCCAGGAATGTATGGCACAAATCTCTCCAGGTGATTCCAATACCCAAGTCGCCAACGTACATCACCGCTATGAATTGCGCAATCAAGAGTCCGCGCCCACCAGAATATCTCCAACGAGGACCCTGAGGTCATCAAGCAATTGAAAAAATCCGTCGTTTTTTTGGGTTTTTTTGGGGATCCACGTCTCGGGCAGTGGGCATAAAAATATCCTCGACGCAAAACCTTTGGGAATCAATGGTTGCGATCAGAGTTTGACAAGCTGATCCGAGATGCGGCTAACGAGGGAGCGGACGAACAACGGATTATCGGGTTGGCGTGTCCAGTTGTGCTGCCCGCGGTGAGGTCGGACGCCATCACAATGCTGAGTTTTGAGCGCTTTGGATAGATTGGGTAGGCGAGTTCGTCCCATCGTCCAAAAACGGGTATGTGTCGGTGAATGAATGGGATGAACTCATCACCCTACCAGATTCAGGCCACACAAGGTGTCAATGCTGCCCGCGTCCAGCCTGACCAGCCTGCGAATTGCTTTTCTCCAGTCCTCTCGATAGCCGATAACTCTAACGGATATGCCGATTTTGCGCCCTTTGCGGCCTCAAGGATGTGACGATGCGTCATCTTTTGGTTTCGTTTGTGCTGTTGTTGCTCGTTCACAGCGTCAACGCTCAGCAGCGATCGGCCGCGCCAGCCGACGAACGCCCTATCGACCTGGCGACCGCCCTCCGCCTCGCTCACGTCGATAACCCCGAGATCCGCCTGGCGCGTGAACGGGTGCGCGAGGCGTTGGCCTATCGTCAGCTCGCGGCTGCTCAGTTCTTGCCGACCATCAACAGCGGCGGCAACTTCGATCTTCATCGTGGGCCCTTGCAGCAATCCAGCGGCGAAATCCTCAAGGTCAATCGCGATTCGCTCTACCTCGGCCTCGGCTCCGGCGCCGTCAGCGCCGGCACCGTCAACATCCCCGGCGTCGTCTGGGCGGGCAACCTTTCCGAAACCTGGCACAACGCCCTCATCCGCCGGCAGATCGTCCGCCAGCGCGAGTTCGAAAGCGATGCGGTCCGCAACGAGATGCTGCTGCGCGTCGCGTCGGCGTATCTCGAGCTGCTCCGGTCGTCAGCCCGCGTCGCCATCGCCCTCCAGGTGCGCGATGACGCGGCCGAGCTGGCTAAGCTGACGGCGGCGCAGGCGAAGGCAGGGCTGGGACGCCAGGCAGACGCGGACCGAGCCGCCACCGAACGGGAATTGCGCAACAGCGAACTCGTCCAGGCGCGCAGCGAGACCACCATCGTGTCGGCCCGGCTCGGTCAGCTCCTCGGGCTCGATCCGGCCGTTCGACTCGTGGCGATGGAACAGCAGGTCATCCCGGCGGCGATGGTGCCCGAGCCGATCCCGCTGGCGGAGCTGCTGGCGATCGCCGTCACGCAGCGGCCCGAGCTGCGCGAACGTCAGGCTGCGATCCGCGCGGCGATGCTGCAGCTTCGCAACGCCAAGCTGCTGCCGTTCTCGCCGCAGGCCCTGGTCGGCTTCAGCGCCGGCACGTTCGGCGGCGGCAGCGATCGCATCCCGCTTGACCGCTTCGGCAACTTCGGCGATCGCACCGATTTCGACGTTGTCCTCTTCTGGTCGCTGCGCAACCTTGGCGTCGGCAATACGGCGCTCATCCGCGCCTCGCAAAGCCAGCATCGCCAGAGCGAGCTGCGCGCCCTGGAAACGCTCGACCGCGTTCGGGCCGAGGTGGCGTCGGCGCAGGCGCGGGTGCTGGCCCGCTTCGCCCAGATCGAGATCAACGAAAAGGCGATCCAGAGCAGCCAGGCGGCGTTCAAGGCCGATCTGGTCCGCACGCGCAACGACAAGGGATTGCCGATCGAGGTGCTCGACAGTCTTCGCCTCGTGGGCCGCAGCCGCTATGCGTACCTGGACGCGATCGTCGATTACAATCGCGCCCAGTTCGAGTTGTATGTGGCGCTGGGCCAACCGCCGGCGGACGTGCTGGCGCGTCCGGTGCCGAGCATGCAGGGCGCGCCCTTGTCGGCGCCGCCGAAATAGTCTTAGCCCGCAGCGCAAGCGAGCGACTCTGCGGACGTCCCTCGCTTGCGCTTCGGGCTAAGGGTTCGGCCCACCAACGGCGGAAGTGCACGTGCAACAACCCGCCGCAGCGAAACTCGATCCTCCACAGGCGCCGCCCGCGCCGCCGGTGGAGGAGCCGAGCAACGCCCAGGCCATCGACCTGGCGACGGCGCTGGCCCGTGCCGGGGCCGACAATCCCACCATCGCGCTGGCCGAGGAGGCTGTCCGCTTCGGCCTGGCCGAGCGGATGCAAGCGCGGGCCCTGCTGTTCCCGACGCTCGATGTCGGCGCCAACTTGCGCGTGCATCGGGGCAATTTCCTGAACGGCCGCGGCGCCGTCACTGACGTCGATATCCAGTCGCTCTACTGGGGTTTCGGCGCCGACGCCAAGGGAGCCGGCACGCTCGCGGTCCCCGGCCTGCGCGTCGTCAGCCATCTCGCCGACGCCTGGTACGCGCCGCAGGCTGCCCAGTACCGAGTCATCCAGACGCGCCTGGACTCCGCCGCCGCTCGGCAGTATCTGCTGATGGAGGTCGGCATCCGCTACCTCGCACTGGTTGAAGCACAGGCGCGCCGCCAGGCATATCGGCAATCGCTCGAGGAATTCGGCGCAATCGAAAAGCTGACCGCCGGCCACGCCAAGGCCGAGCAAGGACGCGAGTCCGACGCGCAGCGAGCGCGCGCCGAGGCGATGCTTCTCCGGGCCGAGGCACAGCGTGCCGAGGAAGCGATCGGCGTCGCCGCGGCGGAGCTTGCGCGTCTGCTCGTCTGGGACCCGTCATTGCCATTGCGAGGTGCGGATGCGGTTCCCCCGCTGCTTGAGTTCGTGCATCGAGACGTTCCGTTGACGCAATTGCTCGAGCAGGCGCTGGCGAATCATCCGGAGATTGCTGCAAGTGACGCGGCGGTGGCGTATCACGAGACCTTGTGGCGACAGGAGAAAATGCGGCCGTTCTTGCCGTTGATCGCCGTCGGCTTCAGCGCCGGCGAGTTCGGCGGCAGTGGGCCGGGGACGACGTCGCGGCTGGCCGTCTTCAACGCGCGGACCGACCTCGATGTGGTCGCGGTCTGGTCGCTGCCGAACCTCGGGGCGGGCAGTCGCGCGGTGCAGAATATCGCCCGCACCGGCGTCGATGCCGCTCAGATCGAGCGCGCTGCCGTGTTCGATCGCATTCGCCGCGAAGTCGTGGAGGCGCACGCCCTGGTCGAGGCGCGGCGTCAGGACATCGCGCTGGCCCAGAAACGCATCGAATCCTCGCAGCGTGCGTACAACCAGGAACTCGTGCGGGCCAAGAACCTGCAGGCCTTGCCGATTGAAGTCCTCAAGAGCGCCAACCAACTCGCCGACGCTCGCCAAGACCTGGTCCGCGCCATGGTCGGGTTCAGCCAGGCCCAGTTGCAACTTCACGCAGCACTCGGCAACGCGCCGTGATAAAAGAACCACGGGGAGCACGGGGAGCACGGGGATAGGCAGGGATGTATTTCAAAGGGAGCGCCCCGATCGAAGCAAGCGAATGCAGGCGGTTCATGGCGTGAGGGATTCCCCGTGTGCCCCGTGTCCCCCGTGGTTCTTTTGCGGTGTGGTTCTGCTAGAATAAGGTCGGCCTTGATTGCGCCCCTTATTCGGTTATTTCCATGCCCACCACAGGCAAACTCGTCGGCATCGATCTCGGCACGACTTTCTGTGCCATCTCCACGCTCGATGAGCGCGGGCACGCGGTCACGCTGCCCAACCTCGACGGCGAGATGCTCACACCCAGCGCCGTCCTGATCGACGAAGGCAGCGCCGTCGTTGGACAGGCGGCCCGCGACGTCGCGCTCGAACAGCCCGATCATGTCGCGCTCATCGTCAAACGCTACATGGGACATCCGAAATACGCCTATCCGGTTACCGGCCGCGAATTTCGGCCCGAGACGCTCTCGGCGATCATCCTCAAGAAGCTGGTGCAGGACGCCGAGCGGCGCATCGGGCCGATCGGCAAGGCGGTCATCACGGTGCCGGCGTACTTCGACGACACGCGCCGCAAGGCGACCAAGGACGCGGGCCGTATTGCCGGGCTCGATGTGCTCGACATCCTCGACGAGCCGACCGCGGCAGCCCTGGCCTACTCGTTTCAGCAGTCGCAGAACCCGGCTCACCTCAACGCCGACGATCCGCTGCCGATCCCCGATCAGACGGTGCTTGTTTACGACCTCGGCGGCGGCACGTTCGATGTCACCCTCGTTCGCCTCGGCCAGCATCGCTTTGAATCGCTCGCCATCGAAGGGGACGTCAGGCTCGGCGGCAAGGACTGGGACGACCGCGTCGTCGAGTATGTCGCCAATCAATTCAAAACGAAGTTCGGCGAGGACCCGCGCACCGATCCGATAACGCTCGCCGGGCTGAACGCCGCCGCCGAGCGCGCCAAACGCACGCTCAGCAAGCTGCAGCAAACGAACATCACCTGCTCGCACGCGGGCAAGGTGCTCACCGTTCCTCTGACCCGCGGCGAGTTCGAGAACATCACCAAGGACCTGCTGATGCGGACCCGGCTCACGGTGCAGCAGGTCCTCAAGCAGGCGAAGCGGACGTGGGATCAGATCGATCGCATCCTGCTGGTCGGCGGCTCGACGCACATGCCGATGACGGGCCGGATGATCGCGGAACTCAGCAGCAAGGCGCCGGACAATTCGCTGGCGGTGAGCGAGGTGGTGGCGCGCGGGGCCGCAATTCACGCCGGCATCGTCGCGGCGCGCATGCAGCCGCGCGCCGACGACATCGGCGACGACGTGCTTGACCTTCTAGGCGACGTCGTCGAGATCAACGTCAACTCGCACAGCCTGGGCATCGAGATCCGCAAGGGCAACGAGCACCTCAACGACATTCTCGTTCCGAAGAACACGCAGCTTCCCACCGAGGCGACGCGCGTCTATCGTACCGTCGTCGACAACCAGCCGCGCGTGCGCGTCAAGGTGCTGCAAGGCGACGCCGCCCAGGCCGACTCGTGCATCAGCATCGGCGAATGCTGGATCGACGGCTTGCCCGCCAAGCTGCCGAAGAACTCGCCCGTCCAGGTCCGCTGCGGCGTCGCGGCCAACGGCCTCATCGAAGTGACGGCGATTGATCAAACCAGCGGCAAATCGGCGCAGGCGCAGATCCACCGCTCCAGCGGCCTGACCGACGCGGAGATCGCCCAGGAAGCGGCATGGGTGAAGGGAATCACAATCACCTGAGTTGCCGCTTGCGGCTTAGCGTTCACGAGGTGTCATGCGAACGCTAAGCCGCAAGCGGAATGGTTTTTACTGACTGATATGCCCTTCGATCGGGATGCGCACGACGCGCTGGGTGCCGACGATGCGGAGGACTACCGCGTCGGGTTCGACGAAGCTGCGGGCGTCGCGGGCGTTGGGCGGAACGGTCACCTCCAGGAGCCAGGTGGTGCGCAGCGCGTCCTTGGCTTTGCGCGTCAGCTTCACATCGATCCACGTCGGCTGGCCGGGATGTCGATCGACGGTCTGCAGCGCGACGGCGCCTTCGGTGGCGAGTTCAACTTCGTGGCTGGCGCCGGTTTCCTTCTTGAACGACTTGAACTTGATCTTGCCCTGATCGTCGGAACCGCCCACGGTGATGTCGCCGGTGACTCGGCCAACGACTTCCGGGCCAAACAGCGGCGGATCGCCGGTCGTTTTGCCGTCGAGCATGAAGGGCCAGCGGCGATAGAAGGTGCCCTGCTCGATGCGTTTGCCGTCCTTGCTTTCCAGCACGGTGACGGTGACGCGGTAGGCGCACAGGACGTTGGGGGCGATCTTCTTGTTGAACATTTCTTCTTGCTGGGCAGCCAGCTCCTTGCCAAGGAAGGCGTACGTGGTCACGGTGAACAATGCGGCATCCTGGTCGGGCACGGCGAGCTTGAACTTGTCGAGCGACTTGCGCGTCGACGACCAGACGATGAACTGCGTGGTCGCGGACTTGCCTTCTCCCAGCGAGCCGACGCCGATGCGCTGCGGGTGAAACAAAATCGGGTGCTGGATCTGAATCGGCACCTGCAGGGCCTGGTCCTTGGTCGTGGTGTCGCCGGCCGCCCGGAAATGAACGAGCGGCCCGACGGGCAACGGCTGGCCCGCCCCTTTGTTGGCGTGCCATTCGATGCGCACCACGCCCGACTCCTGGGCTTTCACCACCAGTGGAGGCTGCGTCACCGGCTTGCCCGAGATCCGCTCGTTCTGCGCCATCTCCGTCCAGGCCGGCTCTTTCGAATATTTCAACGGCTCGGCGGGATTGTCCTTTTGCGCCTTGTCGAACGCCGACCACTCGGCCGCGGACACCGTGGCCGCTTTCACCTTGGTGCAGCCGCACGTGCTGGTGAAATAGACGATCTCGAC
Source organism: Planctomycetota bacterium (assembly GCA_016200155.1). Taxonomy (GTDB): domain Bacteria; phylum Planctomycetota; class Planctomycetia; order Gemmatales; family Gemmataceae; genus SIAQ01. The sequence continues at coordinate 13,387 of JACQFG010000019.1, forward strand.
ATCCAGGTCGGCAACGTTCTTGAAGAGAAAATCGTAATGTCCCTCGTCGCCGAACTCGACGTCCTTGGGAAGGATTTCCTCCTTGCCGGTGTCGTCGGCGGCTCTTGCCAGGTCCTTGGGTTGATCCACGGCCTTCGGTTTTTCGCCGTCCTTGGGCGGACCCAGGTCGACGCCGATCCCGCCCGGCTGCTTGGTCTCCATCTTCTTGTGCCAGCGAACGATGGGACGTTCGAACACGAGCAGTTTCTTGTCGGCCTTATTGGGGTTGGCCCCGATGCCCTTGGGCCCGCGCCCGGGAAGGTACTGCATGACCCAGGCCAGCCCGCTGACGATGGCCATCAGCGCCAGCACGAACACCACATACCGCGTCGTGCTCGCCGCGGCGACAGGCTTCGAGCCCACTGGTTTTGATCCGTCGTTGGATTGCATGTCACTGAATCTCAAAACGCGAGTGGGAATGAGCCCAGCAGAAAATTACAGCTACTGCGTCGTCAAGGCTTCAAATCGGGTTTCATCTGCACGTAGGACGGCTCTCCTGAGCCGTCCTGCTCGACTGGGACGGCTCAGGAGAGCCGTCCTACAATACCAATTTGTAGTCTTGAACATGCACTATTCTCGTTTCTTGAGCGCGTCGCGCAATTGGGCCGCGCGTTCATAGTCCTCGTCGGCAATCGCCTTCTGCAGTTGCTCCTCGAGCGTCGCTTCGACGTGGTACTGCTCGCGCAGGGTCGACTCCACGTGGCGCAGGTGCCGGACCATGCCGTCCTCTTCCATTTCGTCTTCGCGCTCGTACTCGGCGAAGAACGCGCGCATGCGCTCCAGGCCGAGGCGGACCTCGTTGACGGCGGTTTCGGGCGCGTTGTTCTCGACCTGCAAGGCCGCCGACGCCTGCGTGCGCTGGAAGAGCACGAAACCGCGATACTGTTCGTGGGCGTGCAGGTACTCCTCGTTCGGCGCATGCCGCTTGACGAAGTCCATGAACCCGAGCGTATGGTCGGCGTCGCGAATGGCGCGGGCGTATTGCCGAAGCGCCAGCCAGCACATGCGGCGATGATAAAACTGCAAGAATTCACGATCGGCTTCCTGGCATTGCTCATCGCTCAGCGTGTAATTCCGATCCCCCTTGCGCGACAACCGGGCCTGTTCTTGCAGGTATTCGAAGTAAGTCGAATGCCCGTGCGGCCGGGCGCCGTCGGGCCGACCGCTCGTTTCCAGCTGCAAGGCGCCGAGGTCGATGCGCAACTGGATGACCTGCCGGCCGTCGTGCGCCTGCACGAGCCTGGCCTGGGCCACCCCGGGCTTGTATTCCCAGCTTCGCAGGATGAAGTCGATGTCCTGATTCACTACGTTTTCCCCGCGGCGAAGGATCACACGATCTCCTTATCCATCATATCCTTTCCTTCCTAGTTTTCGCAACGGACTTTGCATAGTGTACTTTAGTTCAGAATTCACGTGGGCAGGCAGCTTTGCCGGAGCAAGAAGATTCATTGAGATTCGTGGAATTTTTTGAAAGCAGGTCAATTATCGGGTATAATCGTTACATTCCGTCCTAAATGATTTAGGGCAACCTGACTCCGAAGGGAGTTGTCATGCAATTGCGCCTTAAGGTGGTTAAGGGCAAGCCGCAGGGACACTGCTTGCTCTTTCCCAACGGCGAGTTCATGTTCGGACGCGGTCCGGAATGCGACGTTCGCCCCAACAGCGACCTGGTGAGCCGGCAGCATTGCTTGCTGCAGGTCACCGATGCCGGCGCCGTGATTCGCGATCTCGGCAGCCGCAATGGCACGCTCATCAACGGCCAGCTCGTCCTGGGCGAGCACAGGCTCGCTCACGGCGACACGCTGCAGCTGGGCCCGCTCGTCCTCGAAGTCCGGCTCGACGTCGAGGCGGCGAGTCCCGGTGTGTCGATCCTCGATACGGCGATCATCAATCAGTACGATACGGTTCACCAGGAGCGCGGCGCGGAGACCTGCGAGCAGCCATTGCCCGCCATCGCCGCGAAAAGCTCGTAGGGACAAGCGGCCCGCTTGTCCCTGCCTCCATCACTTCAACACGCTGTACGTCCAGCGAATCGGCTTGCCGGCCTGGTAAGGCATGACGCCGTGAAACTGCGCCCCGTTCCGGTCAAACACGAGCGGCACAAAATACCGATCCCCCTCCCACAATGGCAGGTCGAGGACCTTGTCGATCGCGATCCATTCGAGCGTGCCTTCCGGACTGTCGGCCTTCGGCGAACCGGTCCAGGCGTCGATGAGGAAGATGAAGCCGAACCAGTCTTCGCCGTTCTTGCCGAACCCCGGCCAGCTGATGGTGCCGCGCAGGCTGAGCGAGGTGCACTCGATGCCGGCCTCTTCGCGGATCTCACGCTTCATGCCGGCGACGACGTCTTCGTCGCGTTCGAGCTTGCCGCCCAGGCCGTTGTACTTGCCCAAGTGGGCGTCATCGGGCCGGCGATTGCGATGGATCATCAGCACCTGTTGCCGGTCGGGAGACAGCACATATCCGAGCGTGGCGAGGATTGGCATGGTCATCAGAGCCTGAAGCGTTAGCGAAGGTAATCCATAGTCCGCGACGATGCGTTCGATAGATCATTCTACGAACCACGGATGACGGACGATGTTATCGATTGTGATCCCGACGCACAACCGGACCGACCTTTTGCGTGCATGTTTGCAGGCCGTGAAGAGGCATGCGCCGGCCGGCACCGAGATCATCGTCGTCGATGACGCCTCGCCGGACGCTGCCGCGAGCGACGTCGCGCATGCAGCCGGAGCGCGCGTGGTTCGCCTCCGACGGCAACGCGGCTTCGCGATCGCAGCCAACGCTGGCATTCGCGCCAGTCGCGGCGACATCGTCGAGATGCTCAACGATGATACCGAGGTGCAGGCGGGTTGGGCCGACGCCGCTCTGCGCTGGTTCGACGATCCCGCCGTCGGCGCCGTCGCCCCGCTGGTGCTCATTTGGCCTGACGGCAGGCGCATCGACTCGGCCGGCGATCGTTACTACATCGGCGGCATCGCAGGCAAACGGGGTCATGGCGTCCGCCTCCCCTCGCCCTCCAAGCCCAGGGGTGAGGTA
>JACQFG010000259.1 GCA_016200155.1 Planctomycetota bacterium
AGACCCTTTACAGCGGCTTCGGCACCTACAACATCCAGGGCATGGTAAATGGCCTGCAGTGGGGCCTCGATAACTGGGTCTATGCCAACGGTGGCACCAACCCGAGCACCGTCCAGTCCGAGGAGAAGAAGGACGCCCCACCCGTCGAGCTGCGCGGCCGCGTCGGCAGTCTGCTCGAAGTCGGCACCGGGTTTCATCCCGAACTCACGGGCCGCGAGAACATCTTTCTCAACGGCGCCATTCTCGGCATGCGCCGGCACGAGATTCAACGCAAGTTCGACGCCATCGTCGAGTTCGCGGAGATCGAGCAGTTTCTCGACACGCCGGTCAAGCGCTACTCCAGCGGGATGTACGTGAGATTGGCGTTCGCCGTCGCGGCCCATCTGGAGCCGGAGATTCTGATCGTTGACGAGGTGCTGGCGGTCGGCGACCTGTCGTTTCAGCGCAAGTGCATGGGCCGCATGCGCGAGGTCGGGCGCTCCGGCTCGACGATCCTGTTCGTGAGCCACAACATGCCGGCCGTCGAAGCGCTGTGTACGCGTGCGATCCTGCTCGATCACGGCAAGGTCGCAATGGACGGCGGCGTCCACGAGTTGGTGCAAGAATATCATCGCCGGGTACTGCACGCCCATGGCGACGTTGGCTCGGCGCTCAGCGCAGTCAACAGCCCGACGCGCGTCCACAAGATCTTCCGCTCGGCGACGCTGCTCGACGCGAATGGCGAGCCGACCAACTTCATGCCTGTCGGCGGCCGTTTCCACCTGCGGCTCGTGCTCGATGCCCCGATCACCGTCGAGGCGCCGACCGTCACCATCGGCATCGACGATAATCTCGGACAGCGTTTGCTCAGCCTGCAAACGCCCTTGACGAACGCACCGTTGACGCGCCTACAGCAGCCGGGCGTTCTCGATTGCGTGGTCGAGTCGTTGCCGTTGGCGCCGGGCGATTACTGGGTGAAGCTCGGCCTGGCGATGGTGCCGGACGAGATCGACGAGATCGAGCGGGCCTTGCGATTCACGGTGACGGAGGGGGACCTGTTCGGCAGCGGCCGCGGACATCATCGCGGCGTGTGTGTGGCGCCCTCGACGTGGAGTTACCGGACGTTGTAGCCGTTTACGTTTAGCGCTCGCGCGGCGCCATGCGAGCGCTAAACGTAAACCGGATCAATGAAAGATCGTGAAGTTCCCGTTCGGCTCCGCGATCACCGACGGCAGGCCCCACACCGGGATCGCGCCGGGGCGTCGGCCGGACTCCATCGGCGTCAGGTTCTTGTCGTAGACCTGCCAGGCCAGAGCGCCGCCGCGGTTCCAGCCGGTGCCCTCGGCCCAGACGAGGATCATGTCGCCATTCTTGTTGAAGGCAAGCGAGGGATGTTGCCGCGCGCCGCCCTTGCCCGGGGCCGACGTGATTTTCGGTTCGTTCGCGGCCTTGATCGACGGGATGTCGGCGAAGTAGATCTGGCCTTCGTTCTCCCAGGCCGCGAAGACGCCGCGCGGGCCTTCTGCAAACGCTTCGGAACTCATCGGGCAGGTGCCGATCTTCCAGTTGTCGAGTTGCCGGCCCAGAAACGTGCGCCCCTTGTCATCGGACCGCAGCACGTACATGCCGCGATTGATCTTTTCCGACGCGGCCCGGTAGATGAAATAGGTCGCGCCGGTCTTATCGGCGAACCCGCGCATGCCGCAGCAACCGCAGGCGCCGGTGTTCTCATTCCACGCGGGCTTCTCGGCGGCAAACGTCTTGCCTTCGTCGGTCGAGATGCTGACGAACACCTTGCGATTGTTCTCGCCCTTGTTGTCGTCTTTGCCGAGGGCGTGCCAGGCGACATAGACATTGCCGTCGGCGTCCGCCGCCAGCGAGCCGCCGCCGTCGAGGATGGACGACTTCGTCATCAGGTTGCGTTGCGGCTCGAACGCGGTCCCCTTGTCGTTGAGCCGGGCGTACATCATCGGCATGCCCTGGATCGGATTCTTCGGCTCCGCTTTCATCGAGCCGTTCCAGGCGACATGGACGCGGCCGTTCTTGCCGAGCGCGACATGCCCGCCGCGAATGGTGCCGACGGCGATGGCACTGCCGTCCTGGCTGTTGACCTTGATCGGCTGGGAGAAGGTTGCCTTGCCGGCATCGCGGCGAAGGTAGATGAGATTGCCCGCCTTGGGTTCGCCGCTGAAGTAGAGCAGGTGCAGGTTGCCCTTCGCATCAATGACCGCCTGCGGCTGAATGCCACGGTCGGGCGTTTTGACGACGACGACGTCGGCACGCGCCGACATCGCCAGAGTAATGACTGATGCGATTGCAAGCGACCATCGTTTCATCGGTGGACTCCTATTTCGGGATTTGCGCGCCCGTGTGACGCCACCATGATTTTGTACGCATGATTTTGTGATGCGTCTTCACAAAATCATGATCACAAAATTATGGCGTAGACAAAAGCGGGGGGCAGAAAAATAAGAAGGCGAAAGGAGCACACATGCTGCCTCTCGCCTTCTTATTTATTACCCAAGATTTTTCTGCCAACTACTATTTCTGCTTGTCGCCCTTGCCGCCGCGGTTGTTCCACGGGAACGGATCGACGACTTCGACGGGCCGCGTCGAGATGCGTTCGCCGAGGATGCCCTCGAAGACCGAGGCGTAGATGCGATCGATCTGTCCCATGGAGTGGGCAGCCATCAGCATGTGGACCTGGCCCTGCGTGCCGAGCACCCAGCGGCCGCCTTTGCGATCGGCCATCATCTTGGCGCCCGGCGCGCCCTTGTTCGCGGTCTGGCTCTTTTCGAGGGCGGCGCGGAACGTCACGTCCGGCCCATCGATCGGCGCCGGCTTCAACACCGGAGCGAGCGGCTGGCCCGTCGGATCGCGATAGGTCAAGGCGTCATTGGCGCCCTGGGCTTCCGGCGGGTCGAACGTGATCGGCTCGACCGCCAGGCCGTGCTCGCGGCGCAGCTTCTCGGCGTGGGCCGTGCGCATGGCGATCTTGAACTTGCCGCCGTCTCCCTTGCTGTCCTTGATGGCTTTCTCGGTGGTCTCGACGACCCACTTCGCCTCGGCCAGGAACTGCTGAGAATTGACCGGACCGGCGACGGCATGCAGCACGCGGCCATCGGGAGCGCAGAAGTAGCAGGCGACGTTGCCGCCCTGTTTCTGCTTGCCGACGATGCGGAAGGTGCCGACGCGTTGGAAGGCGGCCACGAAGTACTTATCGACGTACTCGCCGACTTTCTTGTCTGCCAGAGCGTTCACACGGAGCGCTTCAGCGTTGTTTCAGGTATAGTCCGGTTCTTCGAAGTACCCGGAGATGTGGATGACCAGGACGAGCTTTTCGAGCTTGGCCGCCTTGGTGGCCGCATCCTTGGCGTTCTTTTCGAAGTGAACGCTTGTGCCATGATCGCCGCAAGTCTCGGGGACGAGTGAGTCGCCCGGACCGCCCTTTTTCCCGCCCGCGAACCCCGGCGCATTGAAGCCGAGACCCAGCAAGCCGAGGACCATCAAACGCAGATACCAACGCACGTTGGACCTCCCTTCGGAAATCACTGGTTCATTGAGCTTTGGTGCGTAATTGTAGGTCAGGCTTTCCAGCCTGACAGCACTTTCCCGGACTCATTGAATCTGGGATGCTTCTGTCAGGCTGGAAAGCCTGACCTACGAAAACGTTCCA
>JACQFG010000260.1 GCA_016200155.1 Planctomycetota bacterium
CACGCTCGCCATGACCGCCAAGGTCGGCCTGAAAACGCTGGCGCAGACGATCGTCCCCTATCCAACGCACAGCGACGCGCTCAGAAAGATTGGCGACGCCTACAACCGAACGCGCCTGACCCAGACCGTCCGGTGGCTGTTCGACCTGTGGTTTCGCTGGACCGGTTAGTTCTTCGCAGCACGGCGGTTCATTTCACATCGACGTATTGATGTAATTCCTTGTCTTCATTGGTGTTGCAATGTCTGTGCATGGGTGTGTGCGTGTGTGTGTGCAAAAAAGCAAGGGAGGGGGGGCCACTTGCACAGATATTGCACAGACGCTGTGGATGGTAACGAATTTGCGGCTTGCATTGAGTTTGCGGCGCAATGAGCATCGGACCCCGGAAGCGCCGCCACGGAATCGCAACATCCGTTGCTGCCTGTAGTAGGATTGGTCCAATCGCCATGATTGCGCCGATTCGTCCATAGATCGCGGCCGTACCATATTTTCTGAGGAGATCACCATGGCAACCAGCCGAGCCTTGTCGATCCTGATTAGCGTCATTACAGTCCTGAACGGTCTATCGGTCGACGGCGCGGCGACCGAACGTCCGCGAAAGACGCCCAATCTGCACGTGGACGTTTCCGCCGCGACGGTCAACGCGCTCGTGCAGTGTGACGTGGACCGCACTGAACGTGTGCATGAGACGATTCAGGATGTCCCCGGGCACGGCATCGCCCGCACGGTGGGCAAGGTCCGGGCCGAACTGGTCCCCGACGCCCATGCCGGCGTTGTGGACGTCGTGTTCGCGGGCAACATCTGGACCGACTCGGTCGGGTCGCGCCGCACGATCCTGATTCACACCGCGACGACGACAGCGGTGGAAGTTCGTCGCCGCGTGGTGTTCACGGAGCACGCGATTCTCCTCCTTGCGGGACCGTGCCGGGCGGAAGCGACGACTCACTTGCTCGGCGTGACGAGCCAGATGGATATGGACGCCGCGGCCATCGCACTGAACAAGCACTTTTTTCAGCATCGCAAGTCGGCCGCCGAGTTCGAGATCGCCGACAAGACGGCAAAGAAAATATCCGATCGCCTGGGTGACGAATTGACGCCGCCTCTTGAATCCGCGCGCAAAGCAATCGGCGGACAAGTCAAGGAGTTCAACGTCGCAGGCGTGGCGCTGGAATCGCTGCGATTCAGCACCTCAGCCGCTTTCTTGCAGGCGCATCTGCGCTATGCAACGCCCGGCCAGGCCGACATCAACCCCACTCCACCGCTGCCCACGGACATCGACGCCGGCATGCGCATTCACGAATCGCTCGTCAATGAAATTGCCCGGGCCGCAATGGGAGGCAAAACATTCAAGATCTCGGAAGTCAATCAGTTTTACGATGCGACAACGCTCGGGTTCATTCGCGACGGCCGCAACGATGCGATGCGCAAGGACGGTCTCAAGAAACTGGAGGACCTGCTCGGCAAGATCGATCGCGACGGCACGGCCATCCATCTGGCCGCGCGTGATCCCGTGACGGTCGCGTTCACGGCGCATGGTTTCACGGTGGAAATTCACATCGATTCGATTCGCCAGGGGAACAACGACTTTCAGGGAATGCGTGTGAAGGGGACCTATGCCCTGGAGAACACCACCGAGGGAGTGCATGCCGTGCGCAAGGGAGCGGTCAGGATCGAGCTGATTGAGGACGAGCGAAAGCTCGGGCCGCAGCCGGCGACGTTCGCGGTAGCGCGGGAGGCGTTGTTTGCCGAGGTGTTCAAGGACCGCATCGCGCTGGCGGCGCCGCTGCCGACGCCGCTCGCGGACCTGCGCTTCGAACCAGCCCGCGCCGGATCACGCGACGGTTGGCTCGGGCTGGTGTGGTATCGGACGCCGTCAAAGAAGTAATAGAAGCGTCATGGTGGAGGCTCGCTATTTCCGTTCATTCAAGGGCTGCCCCGAGCGCAAATACGCAAACAGATCGCGCACCGCCTGGTCGCTCAGGCCGTCGAGCAAACCTTCCGGCATCAGCGAGATGCCGACCACGTTGATCGTGTCGATGTCGTCCTTGGGCAGCACGAGCCGCTGGCCGTCCGCCGTCCGCAGCACCACGACGCGCGCATCCTTCTCGACGACGATGCCCGTCAACGTACGGCCGCTCTCGGTGACGATGACGGAGTTCTCGTAGCCCTCGCGGATTTCGGCGCTGGGGTTGATGATGTGCAGCAGCAGGTTCGGCACGTCGTCGCGCTTGAACGGCGTCAGGTCCGGGCCGACGATGCCGCCGACGCCGTGGAAGGTGTGGCAGTTGGCGCACTTCGCGGTGAAGAACTTCTTGCCGGGATACGGATCTCCCTTGCCGGTGCTGACCACGGTGGCCAGGCGATCGACCTCCTTGCGCATCTGTTCGGTGGTAGCGCCTTTGACTTCGCCCCAGTGCTTCTTGACCAGCTTCGGAATCTCGGCGTCGCGGTGTAACAGCAACTTGCGCAGGGTCGCCAGCGAAATCGATTTGGCCGGGATCTTGCCAAGATCGACCGCGATCACCAACTCCCGGCTCCACTCGCGCCGGCTGACCAGCAGCGACTCGGCCACCTCGCGCACCTCCTCGGTCATGGTCGGGTATTGCTCGACGACCGCAGCGCCGATGCGCACTTCCTTATACGATTGCAGGGCGCCGAGCACCGCCTTGTGAAGCGCCGGCGATTCCTTGCTCTCCAGCAGCTTGACGAGCGGATCGATGCAGCGCGGCTGCTTCGATTCGCCGAAGATGTCGATCAACTCGATACGCTCGGCGGCCGGCGTTTTCGGGTTCTTGAGCGATTCGAGGGCCTGATCGACGGCTTCCTTGTTGCCCTGGCGCACGCCAAACGCGACCGACCCACCGCCGAGCTTGGTGATCTCGCTGACGAGATGTTCCGGCAACCCGGTCACGGAGCGTCCCTTGAACGCCTCCTCGAACGCCTTGAGCAGGATCAATCGATGCCTTTTTTCGGGAGCGATCTGGAATAACCGAGTACACGATTCAAAGTCCGCTTGCGAACCGGCCATGGCAAATCGCTTCATGAGGCGCGGCAAAATCGTCTGCTGAGCGGTCTTGGAATCCCACAAACTCGATTCGCGACGCCACATATCGAGGACCTGATCGCGATCCTTGGCGCAATGGACCTCGATTGCCCACCAGAGCAGCAGCGGGATGTGGATATCGTTCTCATCGTGATGGCCCAAGAGCAGCCACTCGACGATCGGCAATCCTTCCTTGGCCGGCAGTCGTTTGGCGCTGGCGGCGTACTGGCTGCGCGCGTAGGGACTGGGATCAAACATCGCCAGGTTGGCCACGATCGGCGCGAGTTTCTCGCCGAGCTTGCGGTCGTCCGCCAGGAGGCGCACGGTCCATGCCCGGACATGCCCATTCTGATGCCGGGGGAGAATCTCCTTGACAAGGGCCTCATCGAGTCCGCTGATCAGGTTGATGGCCCACAATGCTTCGAGTGCAGCCTGGCCCTCTTCCCTCAGCAGCATGTCGCGCAAGGCCGGCAGCACCGCGCGGTCCTTGCGATCGCCCAGCAGTCGATTTGCCGTCTGCCGTTCCCAGCGATTGCGGCTCTTCAGCAATTCGACCAGCTCGGCCGATGTCTTCTTGCTCAGATCGGCCGGCTTCGTGAATTTCGCATCTTTGGCGGCGAGGCGATAGACGCGCCCGGTCTCACGATCGATGACTCCCTCGTTGTGCCCGCCGTGCGCGATCTTTGCTTCGTGCAAATCCGCGACATAGAGCGAGCCGTCGGGCCCCGCCTTGATGTCAACGGGACGAAACCACGTGTCGGTCGTCGTGACGATGCCGCCCAGGTCTTTGGTCTCGAAGGACGAGCGATCCGGGCTTACGTCGCTCCGCATGACGCGCGAATGAATCGGCTCGACGGCGAACATGTTGCCGTGATATTTGCTGGGCAAACCGTCAGCTTCGTTGAGCACCCAGGTGTGACTGAACCGCTGCGATTTGTTGGCCTTCATCGCCTCGAAGAACCCGAACGAAAACGGATTGGCGAGGACGCCATGCTTCTCGAAGCCCTTGCGATAGGATGCGCCCTGGACATAATGGAAGCCGCGCGTGTCGCCGCCGTTGTGTCCGGAGTAGACCCGGCCGACGGAATCGAATTCGACGCCGAATGCATTGCCGCCCCCCTCGGCAAAGATTTCAAAGCGTTTCTTGTCGGGATGGTAGCGCCACATGTGCTGGCCGATCATCTGGATGGCCGGTTCCTTGACGCCGGGGCGCGTGATGTGCGCAGAGACGGTGCTGCCGTGGGTAGCATAGAGCCAGCCATCGGGCCCCCAGCGCAGGCTATTGGCACACGAGTGTGTGTCCTCCAGGCCGAAGCCTTGCAGATGCACGACGGGGTCGCCCGAGGGCGCATCGACACCGTCCTTCATCGGATAGAAAAGCAGGTACGGCGGGTTGAGCGCCCACAGCCCGCCGCGGCCGCGCACCACCGACGTGATGATGTTGCCGCCTTCGAGGAAGACGGAGTGCTTGTCATAGACGCCGGTCCCCTTGGTGTCCTCGTGAATCGAGATGATGTCTTTGCCGCGAAATTCGTTCTTGGGGTCAGCAAGAGAACGCAGCGTCGGCGGCGGCGGGACCTTGTCGTACACGATGCGCCAGTGGATGTCCCGGCTCATGATCTTCAGGCCCGCCGGATGCGGATACTGCAGGTACTGCACGACCCAGAGCCGGCCGCGCTCGTCGAAAGACAGCGACAGCGGTTGTTTGACCGTCGGCTCCGCGAGCACCTGGTCGAAGCGAAGATCGTCGGCCGTCTTGAACGTCTTCGCCGATTCGACCGGCGACAGCTTCGGCGCGACGGCTTTCGGATCCTTGGCCGGCTGGGCGATAGCCATCGAGTTGACCGCAATTAGAACGACTGCCGAAATCGATATACGTTTCATGTTTGCCCCAGATTGCCGTTGGACCAGTGTTTCACGAAGAAAAGTACAAAAGGCGGGACCATCATGCGTACACGCATTCTAGGCAAAACCGGCATCGCGGTCAGCGAACTCGGCTTCGGCAGCCTCTTCACGTCGTCGCTCGGCCCCGGCTTCGACGACAGCAAACGGGCGGTCCACAAGGCGATTGACCTCGGCATCAACTTCTTCGACACCGCGCCGGCCTACGCCAACAGCGAAGAAATCCTCGGCAAGATCATCGCCGACGTCAAGACGCCCATCGTCCTCTCGACCAAGCTCGGCGGTCGGCCGCAACCGTTCGATCCACAGAACAAGACGCAGCTGCTCGAATCGGTCACGCAAAGTTTGAAGCTCCTGCACCGCGAGGTCATCGACATCCTGTTCGTCCACGAGCCGGACCGGCCGCTGCAGTACCACTTGTGGAGCGATCCCGAGGCGGTCTACGGCCCGGTCATCGACGTGCTCAATCAGTTGAAGCAGGCAGGCGTCATCCGCTTCACCGGCCTGGGCGGCACGACGATGGCCGAAATGGCCCATCTCATGCGCTCCGACCGATTCGACGTCGTGCTGACGGCGTTCAACTACAGCGCCCTCTTTCGCGAGGCGACGCACGAAGTTTTGCCCGAAGCGAAGTCGCGCAACATGGGAGTAATGCTCGGCTCGGTGCTGCAGCAAGGCGGCCTGGGCAGGCGCTACGACGACGTCGTCCGCGCCAAGCCCGCCTGGCTGTCGAATGCGCGGCAACAACAGTTCCTCGCCTTCTATCAATTCCTCGATGAACTCGGCATGTCGATCGTCGAGCTGTGCTTGCGATTTGCCATCTCGTGCAATGACGCGCAATCGGTGCTGATCGGTCCAAAGACGGCCAAGCAGGTCGAGGATTCGGTGAACGCCGTCGCAAAAGGCCCGCTGCCGGCGGACGTGATGCGCCGGCTCGATGCGATCGCGGCGCTGGTGCCGTTCCGTCCGTTCGAGGAGCCGATGATTCTGCCGCTGAATCGGCCGCGCGAGTATTACGGGCCGGGCATGGCGAACGTCGGGACGGGGGTGAAGGTGGGGAAGTTGTGAGATTTGTTTAGCCGCAACGCCGAAGGCGTGCGCGAGCGCCCGTGCCCGCCTTCGGCGTTGCGGCTAAACGAGAATCTCGCGCACCACTCGCGCGGGTTCCACGCCGGTCAGGCGCATGTCGAGCCCCTGGTGGCGGTAGCGCAGCCGTGAGTGGTCGATGCCGAGCGTGTGCAGCATGGTGGCGTGGAGGTCGCGGACGTGGACGGGATCGTCGACGGCGCGGTAGCCGAGTTCGTCGGTGCCGCCGTGGGTGACGCCCCCCTTGACGCCGCCGCCGGCGAGGAACATGCTGAAGCCGCGGATGTGGTGGTCGCGGCCCGGCGCGCTGCCCTTGAACTGAACCATCGGCGTTCGGCCAAACTCGCCGCCCCAGATGATGAGCGTGTCGTCGAGCATGCCGCGCTGCTTCAAATCCTGCACGAGGGCCGCCGACGGCTTGTCGCAGATGCCTGAGCACAGGCGCATGTAGTTGACGATGTTGTCGTGATGGTCCCAGTCGCGATGGTAGAGTTGGATGAAACGCACGCCGCGCTCGGCGAGACGGCGCGCGAGCAGACAGTTGTACCCGTAGCTGCCGTCAGCCGAGGTGACGCCGGACCTCCGGATTGCGGCTCGGTTCGTTGCGGATTAGGTTCAGCTCGCGGATCGTGTCGATGGATTGCCGTTGCTGTTCGCGCGACACGCCGGGCGGATTGCGAACGTACTGGACCGCGTCGCCGGTCGAATAGAACTGCACGCCCTGGTAACGGCCCGGCAGAAAACCCGCCGCCCACTGACGCCCGGAGATCGGCTGCGGGTTGCGGCCCGCGAGGCTCGACAGCACGATGAAGCCAGGCAGGTTGTCGCACTCGCTGCCCAGGCCGTAAGTGATCCACGCGCCCATGCTCGGCCGGCCGGAGATCTGTGTGCCCGTGTTCATCACCGTGTGGGCCGGGTCGTGATTGATCTGATCGGTGTGCATCGACCGCACGATGGCGATGTCGTCGGCGACCCGGCTGATGTTCGGCAACAGCTCCGAGATATCCTGCCCCGATTGCCCGGCCCGGCGAAAGTGGAACTGCGGCGCGAAACATTTCAGCTCCGCGTTCTGAAGCTGGGCGATCGGCTGCCCGCGCGTGAACGAGTCCGGCATCGGCTGCAGGTGCATCCGCGCCAGCGCCGGCTTCGGGTCGAACAGCTCCAGGTGCGACGGCCCGCCCGACATGTACAAGAAGATCACGCGCTTCGCCGTCGCCGGAAAGTGCGGCAACCCCGACACGCCCGCCGGGTTGCCGATTTCATCGGCGGCGGTAAGCGAAGCCGGCAGCATCGATGCGAGAGCCGCGGCGCCCACGCCGGCGGCGGATCGACCAAGGAACGTCCGACGAGAGATTTCGTTGTAGAAGGAGTCCATGCTCAATTCCTCGTAATCGTTTCGTCGAGATTGAACAGCACGCGCGCGACCAGCGTCCAAGCGGCCAGTTCGCCGGCATCGACGTTCGTCGGCCGCGGCGCTTGACCGACCTCGATCAGTTTTCGCGCCGACGCCGGATCGGCTGCGAAATCCTTGCGCGCTCGATCAACCAGCTTCCCAAGTGCCGCAACCTCACGATCCTCCGGCGCGCGCGACAGGACTTGCCGCCAGGCCCAGTGCAGCCGACCTTGATCATCGGGGCCGCCCTCGCGCATGATCCGTGCGGCGAACACGCGAGCGTTTTCCAGAAACGACGGATCGTTCAGCAGCACCAGGGCGGCGAGCGGCGTGTTGCTGATCGGCCGCTGCGCGGTACACTCCTCGCGTGTCGGCGCGTCAAACGCCTTCAGCATGGGGTGCAGGTAGGTACGCTGCCAGTGCGTGTAGACGCCGCGGCGATACTGGTCGAGCCCCTTGTCGGCGACGTAGCCTCGCTTCGGGAAGTTGAGGTACGCATAATATCCGTCGGGCTGATACGGCTTGACGCTCGGCCCGCCGATGCGATCGACGAGCAAGCCGCTGATGGCGAACGATTGATCGCGGATCACCTCGGCGGGCAGACGCAAGCGTGCTTGCCTCGCGAAGAGGCGATTATCGGGATCGATCTTACGCAAATCTTGCGAAGACTGGCGATAGGTGTTCGACGTCACCAGCAGGCGCACGAGCTGTTTCACGTTCCAGCCCGAGTCGACGAACTCGACCGCGAGCCAGTCGAGAAGCTCGGGATGCGTCGGCCATTCGCCCTGCGAGCCTGCGTCCTCGAGCGTTCTAGAAAGCCCAGCCCCGAAGTAGAGATACCAAAGCCGATTGACGAACACGCGCGCCACCTGCGGATGATCGGGCGATGTCAGCCATTTCGCCAAGTCGAGCCGGGTGGCGCGGCCCTTCGCGTCGAGCTGCTTCATGAAGTGCGGCGTGCCCGGTTCGACGATCTCGCCGGTCGTGTCCATCCAGTCGCCGCGGTTGAGCACGCGGATGATGCGCGGCTTCACCGACTTCGTGATCATCGTCATGCGAGTCCGTTTTTGGATGTCGGCAAGCAGTTTCTTTTGCTCGGCGATTTCTTTCTCCGACTTCAGCCCGTCGATTCGTTTGCGAATTGCGTCCGCCTGATCGCGGTCGATCGGCGACAGCACGGCGATCTCGGGCGGCCGCTTCGTCGGCGTCGCGTCGGGGCCCTTGAATGCGCCGCGCTCGTCGATGTCGGCGAAGAACGCTGCGAGCCGATAGAAGTCCTTTTGCGTGTAGGGGTCATAACGATGCG
>JACQFG010000261.1 GCA_016200155.1 Planctomycetota bacterium
CGAGCATCATGTAGCCGAGCTGGCTGACGGTGGAATAAGCGAGCACCTTCTTGAGATCGGTCATGACGACGGCAACGGACGCGGCGACGAACAGCGTGATGCCGCCGACGTAGGCGATGGTCAGCAGGACTTCGGGCGTGAAGAGCGGGAAGCATCGGCCGACCAGGTAGACGCCGGCTGCGACCATCGTTGCCGCATGGATGAGGGCGCTGACGGGTGTTGGGCCTTCCATGGCGTCGGGGAGCCAGACCTGCAGCGGGAACTGCGCCGACTTGCCGACGCAGCCCAGAAAAATGCCGAGTCCGGCCGCGATCAGGAGCCAGTAGGGAATGTAGCCGAATTCCTTTGGCTTGGCTTCCGCCTGGACATAGCGATACTCGCCGAGGGTCGGCCCGTGAATGTGCGGATTGCGAGGAAAGATCAGTGCCGTATCGCCGCCTTCATTGCTCAGGATGACGCGGATGGATCCATCAGAGTATTTCTTTTCCTCGGCGTTTCCGCGAATGATCTTGTTTGCGTCAACCATCACGAAGCCGTGCGAGTCGAGTTCCGGACAGCGCACGCGGTTGAAGATTTCCTGGAAGTTGAAGGTGCCGAAGTAGGTCCAGATGATCAGCAGGCCGATGATGAAGCCGGCATCGCCGACGCGGTTGGTGATGAACGCCTTGTTCGCGGCATTGGAGGCGCTGGTGCGTTCGAAGTAGAAGCCGATCAACAGATACGAGCAGATGCCGACGAGTTCCCAGCTCACGAAGATCTGAAACAGGTTGTCGGCCAGGATCAAGTTCAGCATCGAGAAGCAAAAAAGCGACAGGAACATGAAGAATCGGCCATAGCGTCCGCGCCGGCTCAGATGCCCGTGCGCCAGGTGCACCTCGTGATCGTCGACGGTCGGCTGCAGCTCGTCGGACATGTAGCCGATCGAGAAGAGATGGATCAGCGTCGCGATGAAGGTGACCATCACAAACATGACGGCCGCCAGCATGTCGATGCGCAGACCGAGCGTGAGCAGCGTGCCGTGGTCCTGATTCTTGACGGAGCCGACGTCCGGAGTAATGCGAGCCCATTCGATCGAGCCGCGCCAGCGGTCGAGCTTGCGTTCCAGCGCCCGCTCCTCCTCGCGCAGCTCGTCGGCCTCCTTGCGAGCCTTGGCCCCGGCTTTGCCATCTTCGTCGGAGCCGTGTTTATGGGCCTTGGCGTGCTCGATTTGATGTTCGCGCAAGTGTTCGGCATCGTGGTGAATGTTGGGGTATTCGACGACGAACCAGACGAAGCCGACAACGCTGCAGACGCATGCCAGGGCGATGCCGCCGAGCGCGACGTAAGCGGGGCCGCGGCCGGTGACTTCGCCGCCGAGCAGATCGAAGACCGCCTTGACGCCGGCGTTGTCCTTGGCGTAGGGGCGCAGGCCCCAGCGTACTGCCGCCGCCAGCAGCAGCAAGCCGAAGGAGGCCAGCGGCAGCAGCGTCGCCAGGACGAAGAGCAATCCCGGTTTTTCCATCAAATCGGGCATCAATACACCTTGAACGGTTTACGATTAGCGCTCGCACGGCCGGCGCGAGCGCCAAACGTAAATGGCATCACCCCTTCAACTCCTCGGCACTGTCCACGTCGACCGAGGAATGGTTGTTGTAAAAATTCAGCACGATCGCCAGCGCCACGGCCGCCTCGCCGGCGGCCATGACGATCACGAAGAGGGCGAAGATCATCCCCTCGACGTGAAACGCCTGGTGGTAGCGTGAGAAGGCGACGAAGTTGATGTTCGCGCCGTTGAGGACCAACTCGACGCCGATCAGGACGCCGATCGCGTTGCGCTTGGTCGCCATGCAGACGATGCCGCACACGAACAGGAGCGCTCCCAGAGCCAGGTAAGCGAAGAGCGGATCGACTTCGGTCATGGCTGCTCCCCCTTGCGTCTCTTGGCGCGCGCCAGGTACGCCGCTCCGATCAGCACGACGAGCAGGTGGATCGAGACAATTTCGAACGGCAGCAGATAATGAATGCGCGACTCCCGGCTGAGCTTCAGATCGGTCGGTCCGAAGGGCGCGCCCAGCAACGCCAGCCCGACGGTGGCGGTGTTGCGCGATTCGCCCGGCGGCTCAACCACAACCTGCCGGTCGGGCGGGCCGAGATAGGAAGTGGCGCCGAAGCAGAGCACCGCGAAAAGCAGGATGCCCGCGACGATCGAGATCGCCCATTCCGCGCCGCTGGTCTTCATGCTGATGAACGGCCCCTGCGCGGTGAGCATGACGCCGAAAACGACGAGCACCATCGTGCCGCCGACGTAGACGAGGAGCTGGACGGCCCCGATCAGATCGGCGCCGAGCAGGAAGAAGATGCCGGAGGTGCCCGCGAGCGTGAAGAGCAGCCAGGTTGCCGAACGGACGATGTTCTGCGTGATGACCGTGGCGATGGCGCACAAGCCGGTCAGGCTCGCGATCAGCCAAAACATGAATGAATGCAGGTCGAACATGGAATGTCTCAATTGCCGCTTGCGGCTTAGCATTCGCGTGGCGCCCCGCGGACGCTAAGCCGCAAGCGGCGAACACTCAACTCGCCTTCGTTGCCCCTTGATACCCGGGAAGCTGGGACATGCGCCACATGCCGGGCATGCCGGTGCCGGGCGGCAGCTTTGCCAGCGTCACCATGTTGAACACCAGCCACGCCGTCGCCAGCACGCACAATCCGAAGATGCCGTAGCCGATGACTTGCTGGACGATCACCGGCACAAAAAGCGACCACACGCTGACGCCGAGCAGCAGCACGCAGCTCATCGGGATCAGGTATTTCAAGCACATCATCATGACCTGGTCGATGCGCAAGCGCGGCAGCGTCCAGCGCACCCACATCATGATGAACACCAGCATCCAGCCCTTGACGAGGAACACGACGACGTTGACGACGTTGCCGATGACGACGCCGGCGATCCCCAGGTTCAAATACTTCTCGTGGCCCAAAAGCTCGGTCAGCTCGATCGGCAGGCCGAGGCTCCAGCCGCCCAGGAACATGATGCAAGCGATGCCGCTGACGGCGAACATGCTGCCGTACTCGGCCATGAAGATGACCAGCCAGCGGAAGCCGGAATACTCCGTGTGGAAGCCGGCGACGAGCTCGCTCTCGGCTTCGGCGAGGTCGAAGGGCGCCCGCTTGCAGCTGGCCATGGCGCAAGTAAAATAGGTCCAGAAAGCGCAGAAGGTGAACGGATCGTGGAAGACGAACCAGTTCCAGATGCCGCTTTGCAGTTTGGCGACTTCGCCGAGGTTCATGCTGCCGCAGACGATGACGGGCACGAGGACGCACAGGGCCATGGGGATTTCGTAGCTGACCATCTGGGCCGCCTCGCGAATGCCGCCGAAGAGCGACCATTTGCTGCCCGAGCCGTAACCGATGAGGATGATGCCGAAGACTTCGGTCGACATGACGGCGAGCATGAAGAAGAGGGCAATGTTCATGTTCTGGGCCACAACGCCGTCGCCGAACGGCAAGGCGATGAAGGCCAAAAACGAGCCGACGAGAGCGATGTAGGGGCCGACGCGGAAGAGAAATTGATCAGCCGCGGCGGGGATGGTGTCCTCTTTGACGAGGAGTTTCATGCCGTCGGCAAGGGTTTGCAGCCAGCCGAACTTGCCGCCAACGCGTGTCGGACCGAGACGGTCCTGGATACGGCCGGCAACCTTGCGTTCGAGCCAGACCGAGAAAATAGCGTTAACCAACATGAAGCCGATGAGGGCGTTCGAGGCAATCATCGCCAGGATGACGAAGGCGTAGTCCTTCCAAATATCCGCTACCCATTCGAGCACAGTCCTGGCTCCCGAAATCGGCTTCAACTGGTCAAAAACCTTGGTGGGCGTTACTCTATTTCTCGGATGGCGGATTGGCCAGTGGGCTAGCCCGACGCGCAAGCGAGGGAATGTCGACCGTTGCAGTGTCGTAGCCGCGTTCGC
>JACQFG010000270.1 GCA_016200155.1 Planctomycetota bacterium
AACGCTGACCGTCACCGACCAGACCGAGTTCCGCGACGCAGCGGGCCAACCTTTGCCCGGCGGATTGGCGACGATGGAACAGCACAAGGATGCCGACGTGACGATCCTGCACACCGACGATTGCCAGGGCCTGCGCTGGCTCAAGCTGAAGTAGCGACGATCTGCCGATGAATATCGACGCCGACCGCCGCGCTCCAGGCGTCGTGCAAGAGCCGCAGCATCGGCCCCGGCCACGCCAGCGCGCGCTCGTTGATCTGCCGCACGCCGGCCAGGCAAAACGTGGTACACGTCAACAACGCTTCATCGGCGGCGTAGCAATCGTCCAGCGTGATCGGCCGATGCTCCAGACGGATGCCGAGCCGTTCGCACAACTCCGCAACGACGCCGAGACTGACGCCCTCGAGGATCCCATCGCGCGGCGGCGAGATAATTGTGCCATTCTTCACGAGCAGAAAGTTCGCCGACGCCGTTTCCGTGACGTTGCTGGCAAGATCGAGCAAGAGCGCCTGGGCGCCGGAATGCGCGCGCCGCACTTCTTGCTCCGCGAGCCACCAGTGCATCCGGCTGCGCTGCTTGATGTGCGGATCGACGCACGCCGCGGGAATCGCCCGCACGTTGGGCGTCGCCAAATGGACGCCGGACTCGATCCAGGGCCGATAACGCGCGAACGGCAGCGGAAACGTGTGCATGCCGAACGTCGGTCCGTCAGCCGGCGTCGTCTGGCCGAGATAGTGTGCGATCGGCCCCGGCGTTGCGAACAGCACCAGCGCGAGATCGTAGTTCGCGTCAATCAGGGACGCATTGTGGGCGACCAGTTCGTCCGCCTTTTGCGTGATCGTGGCGTCATCGAACGGCACATCGAGATACGCGGATTGAAGGCTGCGGCGAAAACGTGCGAGATGCTCGGCCCAGCGATAGAGCCGATGCCGAAACGTGCGGCACAGATCGGTCACCGTCGCGCCGAGGACGAACCCGGCGTCGTGCAGCGGCAGGTGCGCTTGCGATTGCGGCAGGAGTCGGCCGTTCAGAAATGCGATCGGTTCGGTCATGACGGCTTGTTGAGCAATGTGCGGATCCATTCGCGAACGGCGGCAACGGCGGTGAGGAAGTCGCTGCTTCCGGCCGGCGGAAAGAACCGCGCTAATTCCTTCACCGGAATCGTCGGAAAGGCTAAGCTGCGTTCGCTCAAACGATAGGTCCCGTCCGGTTGCAAAAGATAGATGCGCAGTTCGGTCCCGTCGTAACACCAGAGTTCTGGAACTCGGAAAGCAGCGAAGATCGCCATGCGGTTCAAGGCGCTCCGTGAGACCTCCATCTCCAGCCCCAAATCGGGCGATGGATCTTTGTCCGGTTCCCACGTCAGTTTCTCGCGTACCGCCGCTTCATTGGCGATCCAGAAGCAATCGTCAAGTTCAAATCCTCGCTCCAGATCTTCGCGCTGGAACGTCATCGAACCGCCCGGCACAATCCGCAACTTCAATTCCTCCGCGATCGTTTCCACGAATCGCCCCAACCAGCGCTTGTAGCGTTCATGCCGTGGTGAAGTACTCATGAATTCCAGCGTGCCTCGATCGTAGGTGATGCGAAGGGCGGGACGGTCCGCGAAAAGCTCGCCGATCTTGATATATTCGCCCCACGAGACATTCCGCACGACGAACTGCTGCTCCTCCCTCGCCGGAGCGGGAGTCGGAGCAATGGAAATCGGGGGATGAGAAAGCGTGGTCATGTGAGTATTGTAACGCGCGGTTCAAATCACCGCTAGCGCTTCCTAGACGCCGCAAGGGGGAGCCACTGGTTTTATTTTCCGCGCCAGGCTCCAATACGAATTGCAGATGTCGTCCCACCATGGATATCGAATCCGAACATCAGTTGCTTTGGAGGTTCCTCTGTCGAACTTGACAGAAATTTCAACTTCGTTCGTCCTCCACTCGTGGCGTCGGTCCAGCGCAGAAAAGGTTGTTGGCCCCTGAAATTGGTAGTCACCTGGCGGACCCAGAATTGCTTCAACTTCTTGGATCGTCATTCCCGGTGGTCACCCGATTGGCAGAAATGGAATTGATCCGCCAGATGGGTGCCCGTGTGGTACTCACCCAAAAGGTAAAGCCCACAGCAAGCGTCAAGCCGAAAACAATCAAAAACTTTCGCATCGCTGATACTCCTGGCACCTCAAATGGCCGCCAGCGCCTCTTTCGCTGCCGCCAGCGTTTGCTTGACGTGCTCCTCCGTGTGCACGCTCATCAAGAACGCCGCCTCGAACTGGCTGCACGGCAGATAGATGCCGCGCTCCAGCATAGCCCAGAAAAAGCGGCCGAACTTGGCGGTGTCGCTCTTCTTGGCGGTATCGTAATCGACGACCGGCTCCGCGTTGAAGAACATCGTCCACATGCTGCCGACGCGCTGCACGCGATGATGGACGTTCAACCCGGCTTCCAGCATTGCCCCGAGCTTTTCGAGATGAGCATACGTCGGCCGATCGCGCAGCTCCTGCAAGGTCGCCAGGCCGGCCGCCATCGCCAGCGGGTTGCCCGACAGCGTGCCGGCTTGAAAGACCGGGCCCGCCGGCATGACCTTCTTCATGATGTCCGCCCGGCCGCCGTACGCTCCGACGGGCAAACCGCCGCCGACGATCTTGCCCAGCACAGTCAGGTCCGGCTTCATGTTCTGCAACTGCTGGGCGCCGCCGAGCGCCAGGCGGAAACCGGTCATCACCTCGTCGTAGATCAGCAGCGCGCCGTGTTGCTGCGTCAGACTGCGCAAGCTCGATAGGAATTCTTTCGCAGGCACGACCAGCCCCATGTTGCCGACCACCGGCTCGAGGATGACGCCCGCGATCTTGTCGCCGTGAGCCTTGAACGCTTCTTCCAGGCCGGCGACGTCGTTGTAGCGCAAGACGAGCGTATCCTTCGTGCAGCCCTTGGGAACGCCGGGGCTCGTGGGGACGCCGAGCGTGGTCGCGCTGGAACCGGCCGAGACAAGCAGGCTATCGACGTGGCCGTGATAGCAGCCGGCGAACTTGATGACGACGTCGCGGCCGGTGAAGCCGCGAGCCAGGCGGATGGCGCTCATCGACGCCTCGGTGCCCGACGTCACCATGCGGACCATCTCGATCGAGGGCATCAATTGCGTGACCAGCTCAGCGAGCTGCGTTTCGAGTTCGGTCGGCGCTCCGAAGCTGGCCCCGCGCGTCATCGCCTGGGTGACGGCCTGGACGACGCGCGGATGGGCGTGGCCGAGAATGAGTGGGCCCCAGGAGCCGCAGTAGTCGAGATAGCGATTGCCGTCGACGTCGAAGAGGTAGGGCCCTTCGCCCCGCGCGATGAAGATCGGCTGCCCGCCGACGCCGCCGAACGCGCGGGCCGGGCTATTGACGCCGCCGGGAATGAGCTGGCACGCCTTGGCAAAGGCGTTGATGCTGTTGGTGTGTTGCATGGTGATTTTATAGACCGGCGTCGGCTTTCCGTGCAGGTGAAAAGGGGACGCCCAGGGGTGAGGTACTCCGAACTCCTGGGATTCGGAGTACGCGCATCCCAGGGCTTGCCGCTGGCTCTTACCTCAAAACTCAAAATTCAAGCCTCAAAACTCAAACAAATCCCAAAGGCCCCAAATTTCCAGGTCTCAAACCAAAATGACAAATGGGTTTGGGACTTGCTTTCTTGGGGTCTTGAGGTTTGTTTGGTTGTTGGTGGATGAGTTTTGGGATTTTTGAGGCAAGGCCCTTGCCGCTTGACAACCCGCCAAACCTATCCCATGTTTGTTCAGATTAGTTTACAGCGCTAACTTTGGGAAACATGGCCCCGGCCGCGTGGTGGCGGCCTGGGGCTGACGGATCGGAACAGAAAACATGGCCGACCCTCGTGTGGTCCTGGTTGCCGACGACCCGGACCTCGTGCAAGCGATCCAGACTCACCTTCGCGGTGAGACCGGTCAGTCGGTATTCGCCGACTCCTACGCCGGTATCGCCGACCAGTTGACCTGCGATTCCGACGGACTCCTGCTCCTGGGCGTCTCGAACGCAGCTCAGCAAGCCCAGGCTCGGCAACTCGTCCAGCAGCTCGTCCTGCAGCGCTGGCCGTCGTTGATCGTCGTCGTGGACGCCCTAGGACCCGCTTCACGCCTGGCCGCCCTCGATCACCATGTCTTTCGCCGGCTGTTCTGGCCCGATGACGCCGGCAAGCTGGCGACCATTGTGCGCGAGCTCGATCGGAGCCGACAGTTTCGATTCGCGGACGACGTTGATCTCGAGGAGACGCTGAGCCGGCGGCTGCTCTCGCTGACGCCGTCGCTTTTGCCGCTCGCCGACCGCATCGCCCTGGCCGCCCGCCATGACGTCACCGTGCTCATCAACGGCGAGACCGGCACCGGCAAGACGTATCTCGCCAAGCTCATGCACGACTATTCGCCGCGCCGCCAGCATCGCTTCATGAACATCCCGTGCGGGGCAATCTCCGCCAACCTCATCGAGAGCGAGTTCTTCGGCCACGCCAAGGGCTCGTTCACCGGCGCCGACCGGACCAAGATCGGCAAGTTCGAGGCCGTCGGCGAAGGCACGCTGCTGCTCGACGAGATCGACACGCTCGCCCTGGAGCAGCAAGCGACGCTGCTGCGCGTCATCGAAACGGGCGAGTTCGAGCCCGTCGGCAGCACGGAGACGCATCACTGCAAGGCCCGCCTCGTCGTCGCCAGCAACATCGATCTCGAAAAAGCCGTCGCCCTTGGCAAGTTCCGCGCCGACCTCTACTTTCGGCTCAACGTGATGTCGTTCCACCTGCCGCCGTTGCGCGAACGCATCAGCGACATCGAGCCGCTGGCGCGCGGCATGGCGGTGCGGTTTGCTCACAAGTTCAACAAGGAAATCTACGACATTCAAGGCGAGGCTCTCTCCGCCCTCGAAGCGTTCGCCTGGCCGGGCAACCTGCGGCAGCTCGAAAACGTGATCCAGCATGCGGTGCTGATGTGCAACGGCCCCGAGCTGATGATGCGCCATCTGCCGGCCGCGGTGCAGGAAGCGAACCTGCCGGTGCTCGACGAGGAGCCGATCCTCGGCGATTCGCTGCATCAGCAGCGCGATCAGGCGGAGCGCGGCGTCATCCAGCGGGCCCTGGTCAGCAACGGCTTCAACCGCACCCGTGCCGCCGACGCCCTGGGCATCAGCCGGGTGACGCTGTACAAGAAGATGCGAAAGTACGGATTGCTGAAGGAGTCGGCGAAGGCGTGAGCCAATGTGCCGCACGAAAGCCATACCCTCAAGATCAGGTGATGATCCACAAATCGTGGCACGCCTGTTCGTAACTCTGCTCCAAAGCCAGCGGAACGACGAGATCGGCGGTTAACCACAACGGCAACGTGGGCAGCGGTTGACCAACGGTCAAGACGTGCGACCATGCTTCCAGGACCGTTCGTTTCTCCTTTTTGACCCACCGGCACGACGCGGCGTAGATGTCCGTCGGCGGGTCACTCAACGTCGGGTCGGTGTGACCCAAGAAAGCCAACATATCGGCATAAAGGTTGAAACGTCGAACGGTGACGAGATCGACGATACTGACGGCGACGCCTTTTTGAACCAGCGCCGCACACTTGCCGACAAAGGCATTCCGATGTTCGGGCCGATCTTTGTTGGCGGGACTGACGATCTCGATCGCCGCCACCAGGTGCCGACCGCGCTTTGCATCGTAAATTCGGACTTCGTATTCATCGAAATCGGGCAAATCCGTCTCGACGGCGAGGCTCGCTGCCGCCGGCGCCCACACGGCGGTTGCTACCCCGCCGTTCGTTTCGCTCATGCCGTTGGTAGACGAAGGATCGTCTTTTTCAAACGCCGCGACATCGATCTCGACTTGCGAGCCGGAGTGAACACGTGGGCCGGCGACATACCCGTCGGGGAGCTGCTTGCGCAAGTGCTGCACAATAATGGCAGGCCATTGACCGTGCAGTTCCTCCCACGAGGCGATCTCGTCTAGCGGCGGGCGAAAGTGGTCGCGTAATGGCATGACTCGGTCCTCCTCAGGGACATTCTAGCCGAAAGCCCTGCGGTCATCCATCTGCATCCAGCCTCAGACACCACCACGCCAGCGCCAGCAATCCCGCGCCGAACCCCGTCAGCACGCCGCACGCCTGCAGCACGATGGCGATCTCTGGCTCCGGGTTCGTCAGCAGTTGCTTGTACGCCTCGAGCGCCCAGGCGTGCGGGGTCAGCCGGCTGATCATCTGCATGCGTTCGTTGTCCCACAGGCCGGGGTCGCCCATCAGGCAGCCGCTGACGATCGCGAGCACCAGCACGAGCAAGCTGCCGTAGATGGAGACCTGCGACTCCGTGCGGGCCAGTGCGGCGACCAGCATCGCCAGGCCGATGGCGGCGAACGACGTGGCCGGGATCACGACGAGCAGCCAGATCGGCTCGGCGCCCCAGCTCATGCCGAAGAGCAGTTTGCCGGCGCCGAACAGGAAGAAGCCCTGGAACAGCGACAAGAACAAGCACGGCAGCATTTTGCCAATCAGGATGTCTACCTTGGTGAGCGGCGCAACGACGAGCCGTTTGAGCGTCCCCTGCCGGCGCTCGGCGACGAAGAGCCAGCCGACGGTCAGCACGAGGAAGAACGCGAACATGACGATGTAGGCGGGGACCAGCAGCTGATAGCGGGTGCCGCCGCGCTTCAGCAGGCCGATGCCATCCTCTTTGAAATGGGTGTTCTGATCCGACTTGGTGGAGAGGCTTGCCTTTTCCTTCGTGAGTGCGGCCCAATTTGCCGCGGTCAGGTTGTAGCGCGGGAAGATGTTCTGCAGCGAGTTCTGCAGGCCGACGCCGAGTTTTTTCTTCTCGGCTGCGGAAGTGAGCGGCCCGGTGAGGAAAAATCGCACCGAGCCGGGCAGTTCCTTTTCCTTGCCGAGCAGTTCGAGAAACGCCGGGTCGCCGATCTTTTCGAACGCCCGGCCGATCATCCACGGCATGACGACGCGCAGCAGACTGCCTTGCGCGACCTGATGGATGATGGCGACAGCGGTCGGCTGGGTCTTGTCCTCGAGGATCTCCACATCAAGAGTGCCGATCTTGACGCCGTCGCGGTGGTACGGATTGATGCCTTCGGTGAGAAACGAGCAGCGTTCGACGCGGTTGGAAAAATCTTTGCCGATGATGAGGACTGCCGCGCGTTTGCTTGTCTTGACGAGACGTTCAGCTTCGGCGCGGGTCTGGACGTACTCGACGCGGATGTCGGCGGTCTCATTGATGTCGTGCAGCAGCGTGTCCGCCCACGATGGCCGCGGCGACGTCATGCTCGCGCCAACCACCGCCTGCCACGGCCCGGCAGCGGGATTCGGCACGAGCGCGAACAACCCGACGCCCTGGCGGATCGGTTCGCGCGGGTCGCTCTTGAAGCCGTCGTCGAGATTGACGACCGTGACCTTCAACCGATCCGCCGGTTTTTGCCCGAAGTTCTCGCCCAGCGACACGCCGAGCACCAGGATGAAGATGAGCGGCATGGCCAATAGAATGATCAGGGCGCGGGCGTCGCGCACCAGCAGCCGCAGGTCTTTCTTGGCTAGCGTCCAGATGACCATGGGATTATTCTATTCGGGAGCGATCAGAGCCTGAAGCGTAAGCGAAGGAAACTTGCTCTTCGCTTACGCTTCAGGCTCTGAGGGTCAGCGTATGTCCATCCCGTTCCCTGTCCGCGTCGGCTTCCTCGTGCTGACCTGTGCGCTGTTCATCGGCGGCTACCTGCTGTTGACGCCGCCGACCCCGCAACCGCTGGCGTATCACGACTTCGCCGACCAGCGTTCGATCGTCGCCATCCCGCACATGATGAACGTCGTCTCCAACTTGCCGTTCCTCGTCGTCGGCGTATGGGGCTTGATCTGGATGGCGCGGCGCCCAGCGCCTGGCAACCGGCCCCTTACGGGGCTCGGCTCGCCGTTCATTCAACCTGCCGAACGATGGGCCTACTGGCTCTACTTCGTCGGCCTTGCCCTGACCGGCGTCGGCTCGGCGTACTATCACGCCAATCCGAACAACGAGACGCTCGTCATCGATCGCATTGGCCTGGCGCTGACGTTCATGGCGCTCTTCACGGCGATCGTTGCCGAGCGTCTGACGTGGCAACTGTCCTCGTGGCTGGTCGGCCCGATGACGGTGCTTGGTGTCGGCAGTGTGCTGTACTGGCACTGGACCGACGACCTGCGGTTCTACCTCGTCGTGCAGTTCTTTCCGCTGGTCGCGCTGCCGATGCTGTTCCTGCTATTCAAGCCGCGCTACACGGGGACAGCTGACATGCTCGCCTCGCTGGCGTGTTATGGCTTGGCGAAATGGCTGGAGATTCTCGATCGCGAGATATACACCAAGGGCAATCTCGTCAGCGGGCACACGCTCAAGCACCTGGTCGCCGGCGTGAGCGCGTATCTGGTGCTGTTCATGCTGCAGCGGCGCCGGCCGTCCGAGCCTGAAGCGTAAGCGAAGGAACATCATGAACACGCAAGAGCAATACGCCCGCTACATCCTGCCCGTCGTCGCGCAGGGCGTCGAGCCGATCGTCGTCGCATCGGCCAAGGGACGCACCTTGACCGATATCGACGGCAAGACGTATCTCGACTGCTTCTCCGGCATCTCGGTCGTCAACGCGGGGCACAATCATCCGCGCATCCTTGCCGCGGCGCGCGAACAGATGGACCAGCTTGTTCACTGTTGCTCGTACATCTATCAGGTGCCCGTGGTTGGACAACTCGCGGAAAAGCTGGCTGCGATCGTGCCTCTTGGTTCAGCGAGCCAGGAGCGTAAGCGACGGGAGGACCCTGCCAAGAGCTTCTTCTCATGCTCCGGCGCCGAGGCGAACGAAGGGGCCATGCGGCTCGCCAAGCAGCACACCGGCCGCCGCGAGATCGTCGCCCTCGCCTACGGCTTTCACGGCCGCACCATCGGCACCCTGTCGATCACCGGCAACAGCGCGCGCAAGAAGAACAACGGTCCCTACCTCTCCGGCGTCGCGTTCGGGCCGGCCCCGTACTGCTATCGCTGTCCGCTCGGGCTCGAATATCCGTCCTGCGACATTGCCTGCGCTCACGCATTGCGCGACGTCGTTCGGCAGCAGACGTCCGGCGACGTGGCGGCGTTCGTCGTCGAGCCGGTACTCGGCGAGGGGGGCATCGTCACGCCTCCCGCGGAATATCTCAAGGTTGCCGCCAGCATCATGCACGAACAGGGGGCCCTGCTGGTTGTCGATGAGGTCCAGACAGGTTTCGGCCGCACGGGCAAGATGTTCGGGATCGAGCACACA
>JACQFG010000271.1 GCA_016200155.1 Planctomycetota bacterium
CCATCTCGAAGCCGAGGTGGCTGCTCTCTTGCTGCAAGACGAGGCCGTCGGACTTGCGGACCCAGGTGCGGGCGATCACTTCCTTGCCGACTTCGTGGTACTCGATCCTGTAGCACACGACGTCCTCGTCATTCCATTGCAGCGTGTCGACCGAGACCTGCGCGATCAGGGCCGGCACCATCATCGGCTTCATGATATCGCTGACGAGCTGATTCTGCACGCCCTGGAGCGGATTGAACATCGTCACCTTCCAGGTTCGGCCGTCGTACAGATCGCGCACGCGATTGACGAGGTTCATCGGATTGGTCACGTCGGCCTGGTGCGCCATGTCGATCGTGCCCAGGTCGAGGAACTTCACCTCGATGCCGTTGTGGAACAGCTTCGGCGCCATCTTCTGATTGACCACTTCGCCGCGGATCTCGGCAACGAGACGCGATTCCGTCTCGAACTTGATCGACATCGCTTGCAGCCGGCGGCCGTCGGCGATGCGCTCCATGCACTCGAGCTTGGTCATGGTGAGGATCGGCTCGGCAAAGTTGAAGGTCGAGTAGAGTTCGAGGGTTCCTTCCCCCTTGAGCACGATGCGCGACTGCGCGGAGCCGGCGCGCTTGCCCTTGCGCAGGATCGTCCAGCTGATGACGGGGTTGCCGATCTCGTCGGTCAGATCGGGCTGGATCGACGGCGACAGATCGGCCAGCATCATCGGCACGACCTCGCGCTGCATGAGCCAGCCGGTCATGCCGAGCCAGAAAATCAGGATCGCGGCGGTGATGAGTCGTGGCGGCATGGAGGCCTCCTGCTTGCGTTTAGCGCTCGCGCGGCGCCTTGCGAGCGCTAAACGCAAGCGGCAATATGGCGCTTGCGTCGCGTTTCCACGGACGCTATTCTCAGTAGATCATTCTTGCAACCAACATCGACATGTTCAAGCATAAAGGAAATCGACCGATGCGCATGACACTACTCTTCCTCGCCGGGTGCGGTTTCACGATGTTGCTGGCCGGCTCGCAATTCGCCGAAGCGCCGAAGAAAAAAGAGAAGGGCAAGTTCGACCCGCCAGCCATTTTCGAACCGACGCCGGAGGTGCTGCTGCAGATCAAGAACAAGACCGCGGTACTCGCGGCCCAGGTCGCTGCGCTGCGCAAGGACCCGAAGCGCCATGAATTGCTGCCCGACGTCGAGATCTTCCTGCGGGGGGCGGAGAACATCGTGCGGTTCAAGGAGTTCTACAACAAGGCCAGCGCCCAGTGGACGCTCGACACGCTCGATCGCGGCATCGAACGAGCCGACCAGCTCGCCAAGGGCCAAACGCCGTGGACGCGCTTGGCCACGCCCAATGTCGTGCGCGGCTATCGCTCGATGATCGATGGCACCGCCCAGCCCTACGGCGTCACCTATCCGCTGAGCTTCGATCGCGGGGCCGACCGCAAGAAAATGTTCCGTGTCGATATCGTCCTGCACGGCCGCAACTCGACGCTGACGGAGGTCGCGTTCCTCAACACGCACAACGGCAAGAAGAAGCCGCCCGCCGATCAGGACTGGATCCAGATCGACATTTTCGGCCGGGGCAACAACGCCTACCGCTGGGCCGGCGAGACCGACGTCTTCGAGGCGATGGATGCCTTCTTTGATGGCGAAGCGAAGTTCGCGGGCGGCCACAAAGCCGATCGCAATCGCGTCGTGCTGCGCGGCTTCTCGATGGGCGGCGCCGGCGCCTGGCACCTCGGCTTGCACCATCCCGACGTCTGGTGTGTCATGGGCCCCGGCGCCGGCTTCACCACGACCCACGATTACGCCTGGAAGGGCAAGAAGGACTTGCCCGACTATCAGGAAAAATGCCTGCGCATCTATGATGCCATCAATTACGTGGAGAATGCGCGGATGATCCCCATCGTCGCCTACTCCGGCGGCGACGATCCCCAGAAGCTGGCAGCGGACAACATCGAGAAGCGGCTCAAGGAACTGAAGATCGACGCCATGACGCACCTGGTCAAGCCCGGCGTCGGACACAAGTTCGAGCCCGACTATTTCCAAAAGGCGAATGCGCTCTGGTCGCAGCATGCACTAAAAGGGCGGCCTTCATACCCCGCGCAGGTGTCGTTCGTGACCTACTCCGCGATCTACTCCAAATGCGACTGGATTCAGATCCTCGCGCTCGAAAAACACTATGAAAAGGCGACCGTCGAAGCGTCGTGGAACGGCAAGAAACATGTCATCAAGACCGCCAACGTGCGCAACTTGTATGTCGATCTGCCCGGCAAAGGCACGAAAATGGCGGCCATCGACATCGACGATCAGCTCATCAACGCGGCAACGACCACGATGATTCGCAAACTGCCCCAGGGGGATGAGGAGTCGCAGTTTGTTGACCTGGTGCGCGACAAGGGGATTTGGAAGGCCGAGAAGAACCGTGTGATCGCCGAAGGTCATATCGAGAAGAATTCCACGCTGTCCGGCCCCATCGACGACGCTTTCACGTCCGGCTTCGTCTGCGTCCTCGGCAGCGGCGATACCTTTCACCCCGCCATGCAAAAATACGTCGATGCGAAACTTGCCGGGTTCAAGCACGATTGGGCCAAGCACTGGCGCGGCGAGCTGCCCACCATCGGCGATTACGCGGTGACGCCGAACGAGATCATGGACAAGAACTTGATCCTGTTCGGCGATCCGCAGTCGAACCTGACGCTGGCCCAGATCATGCCGAAGCTGCCGCTCAAGTGGACGAAGGACGAGATCGAGTTCGCGGGCAAGAAGTACAAGGCGTCGGAGCATGTGCCGGTGATGATCTTCCCGAACCCGCTGAATCCGGGCAAGTACGTGGTGCTGAACACGGGGCACACTTGGCCGTCCGCGGATTACGCGAAGACGAATGCATTGTTGTACCCCCGGCTCGGCGATTATGCGATCCTGCGCATGGCCGACAACGAGGTCGCGACGGCGGGGTTGTTCGATGAATTTTGGAAGGTGAAATAAGCTCACGCAAAGGCGCAAAGGCGCAAAGAAATGCAGCCCACGCAAAGGCGCCGATCCGGAGTGGAATTCATAGTCCTGTTTTCTTTGCGCCTTTGCGCCTTTGCGTGAGCTATTTCTGGGAGCAAACCCATGACTGAGAATGAACTGGCAACAATTGCCGTCGACGTGGCGTATCAGATTCACACCCGGCTCGGTCCGGGTTTGTTGGAGTCGGTGTACCATGCGATCATGCTTCATGAACTCCGCAAACGCGGGCTCGCCGTGGAGTTTGAAAAGCCGGTGCCTGTCATCTGGGACGAGGTCCAGCTCGAGGTCGGCTTTCGCGCCGATTTGATCGTCGAGGGCAAGTTGATCCTTGAACTTAAGTCGGTGGAACAAGTCGCCAGGGTTCACAAGAAGCAATTGCTGACCTATATGCGCTTGACACAATGCAAGCTGGGTTTGCTGATCAACTTTGGCGAAGAACTGATCAAAGACGGAATCTCACGAGTCGTTGACAAACTATGACCTCACGCAAAAACGCAAAAGCGCAAAGAAGATCCGGTCAAATTCTCTTTGCGCCTTTGCGCCTTTGCGTGAGCTTTGGAAGGAGTGTCCCATGCATTCGTTCGCGTTGCTGCTGTTTTTCCTCCCCGCGGGCGATACCATCGTCCCCAAGGACGCCAAGCTCGAGAAGCTCTGGGGCGACGGCGAGTTCACCGAAGGCCCCGCCTACGGCCCCGATCGCTGCGTCTACTTCAGCGATATCGGCAATCGCATCATGAAGTTAGACCCGCAGACCGGCAAGACCAGCGAATACCGCAACCCCTCGGGCCGGGCCAACGGCAACAAGTTCGATCCCAAGGGCAGGCTCGTCACCTGCGAAGGCGCCAACACCGGGGGCAATCGCCGCATCACCCGCACCGAGAAGGACGGCTCCATCACCGTCCTCGCCGACCTGTGGAAGGGCAAGAAATTCAACAGCCCCAACGACCTTGTCATCGATTCGAAGAACCGCGTTTACTTCAGCGATCCCCGCTACGTCGGCGACGAGAAACGCGAGATCGACTCCGAGAGTGTCTATCGCATCGACCCCGATAAGACTGTCACGCAGATCATCTTTCACGTGAAAAAGCCGAACGGCATCATCCTGTCGCCCGATATGAAGACGCTTTACCTCGCCGACAGCCCCGGCGACCCGAAAGGCAATCGCTTGCTGCTGGCCTATCCACTCAACGACAA
The DNA here is from genome assembly GCA_016200155.1 of Planctomycetota bacterium. GTDB lineage: Bacteria > Planctomycetota > Planctomycetia > Gemmatales > Gemmataceae > SIAQ01. The sequence goes on from JACQFG010000271.1 coordinate 4,192, forward strand.
CGGCACCGTCGGCAAGAAGAAAGTCCTCCACGACTTCGGCGCCGATCGCGGCATCGACGGCATGGCCATCGACATCAAGGGCAACCTCTATGCGACCGCCGGCCGAGGCAAGACCGCAGGCGTCACCATCTTCAACGCCGAAGGCAAGAAGCTCGAGTTCATCTCGACGCCGGAGGACCCCAGCAACTGCTGCTTCGGCGGCGAGGACCGACGCATGCTTTACATCACGGCGGGAAAATCTCTATACCGTATTCATCTGACCATCGATGGCTTTGCGGTGTATTGGCCCAAGTAATGGATTGTTTACGTTTAGCGCTCGCATGGCGCCGCGCGAGCGCTAAACGTAAACCGGGAGGTATTCATGGCAGAATCCGATTCGTCCCTCGCGGTCTTCATCGACTTCGAGAACCTCGCCCTCGGCTTTCAGGGCCGACGCGATCGCTTCGACATCGTCCGCGTCCTGGAACGGCTCGTCGAGAAAGGGAAGATCGTCGTCAAGAAGGCCTACGCCGACTGGAGCCGATTCGGGGCGTTCACCCAGGCGATGCACGAGGCCGCCATCGAGCTGATCGAGATCCCCAAGCGCATGCAGTCGGGCAAGAACTCCGCGGACATTCGCCTCGTCGTCGATGCCATCGACATGGCGTACTCCAAGGAGCATATCACGACGTTCGTGATCGTCTCGGGCGATTCCGATTTCTCGCCGCTGGTCTCGAAGCTCAAGGAGAACGGCAAGCACGTCATCGGCCTGGGCATGCAGGACTCGACGTCAGACTTGCTGCGCGATAACTGCGACGAGTTCATCTATTACGAAGACCTCGGCAAGGCGCCGACGCTGTCCGCGTCGCTGCCGGCGGGGATGTCCGAAAACAAGAAGAAGGCATTCGCGCTGCTGATGGAGTCGCTGCTGGCCCTACGGCGTGAGAACAAGGAAAAGCTGGGCGCGTCGATGGTCAAGGACACGATGAAGCGCAAGAAGCCGTCGTTCAACGAGACGTATCACGGCTACCGCACCTTCAGCGAGCTGCTGCTCGACGCGCAGAAGGAAGGCCTGCTGGAGCTGGTGATCGACGAGCGGAGCCGGACGTATGTCGTGACGCGCTTCGGCGCGGAGATGCAGCAGAACGGCCCGGCGGTCCCAGTGCTGAAGCGTCGGAGCCGGCGTCGTCGGCCGCGTTCGCGGTCGGTGTCCGAGCGGTTGCGCGACGCGGAAGCGCCGGCCGCGCCGCCGTCGGAACCGTCGGGCGGCGAGACGATCGAGACCTAATGGCCGCTTGCGGCTTAGCGTTCGCATGGCGCCATGCGAACGCTAAGCCGCAAGCGGTGAGGAGCCCATGCTTGTCGGCCGTCGATGACTTCTTGCGCAAGGTGCTGCGGAGCCGTTTGCTCGATCGCGAGCAGCTGCAAGCGACGCTGCGCTCGTTGCCCCGGGAGCGCCGCGAGGACGTGCCGGCCATCGCCAATCACCTCGTCGCCCATCGCCGGCTGACGCGCTTTCAAGCGTACAAGCTGCAACAGGGCATCACGTTTGGCCTGACGCTGGGGCCGTATCACATCCTGACGCCGCTGGGCCGGGGCGGCATGGGCACGGTGTATCTTGCGCTCGACACGCGCACCCAGCGGCACGTAGCCCTGAAGATTCTGCCGCCGAAAGCTGCCCGGCGCGAGGAGCGCTTGCTCGCCCGTTTTCAGCGTGAGATGGAGCTGTCGCAAAAGGTGCATCATCCGCACCTGGCTCAAACGATGGAAGCGGGCGTCTACAAGAATATTCACTACATCGCGATGGAGTACATCCCCGGGCAGACGCTGTTCCGCATCGTCGCCGCCCAGGGTCCGCTCACGGTCGCGCGGGCGGCCAACCTGTTCGCCGAGGTCGCGTCGGCGCTCGCGCAAGCGCACAGCCAGGGCGTCATCCATCGCGACATGAAGCCGTCGAACATCATGGTGACGCCGCGCGACCACGCCAAGGTGCTCGACCTCGGCCTGGCGTTCACCGAGGGGGAGGAAGTCGAGGATGTCGAGGTCGTCGGCGGGCGCGGCTACATCGTCGGCTCGATCGACTACATGGCCCCCGAGCAGACGCGCGATCCGACCAACATCGACGGCCGGGCCGACCTGTACGCTCTGGGTTGCTGCCTGTACTTCACGCTGACGGGCAAGCCGCCGTTTACCGAAGGAACGGTGCACGGCAAGGTGAAGGCGCATCGCCACGAAGAGCCGGCGCCGATCCGCGCCAAGAACCCGCAGGTCCCCGAGACGTTCGCCGCCATCGTCCACAAGCTGCTCGCGAAAAATCCCATCGACCGTTTCGCCTCGGCCAACGACCTCGGCGCCATGCTGTCGAGCTGGCGCAGCGGCAACGAGCAGCCGCTCGACGCACCGGGCGATCCCGAATTCGACAACGCCGTGCAGACGCTCATCAGCGCCTGGACCGAGCCGGCGATCAAGGAAGTGACCGAGGATGCCGTCCTGTTCAACGCCGAGCCCGACGAGAAGCCGACGGCCGCGGACCCGCTGTCGGGTTCGATCTTCCGCGAGATCGATCGGATCGACCCGCAGATATGGGTGTTCGCGATCTTGGCGCTGTTTGCCGGAGCGTTATTTGTTTGCGTGCTGGGGACGTGCGCGTTGGCGTGCTTGTTGCCGCGGTGAGGAGTTTATCGCTTCGCGGGGCGTTTCTTGCCGTTGGCCTTGCGGGAACGCTGGCTCGCCTCGACCCGTTGCCAGAATTCGTCGTGAGGAATGCCAGCCCCTTCGTCGATGCGTCGATCTGCGGCCTCCAGAATTTCGGCCAGTTTGCGCGGTTTGCTCGCGAGGAGACCTTTGACGTCCCCGTCGTCGTTTACCGCCAACAGAACGGCGACGGGCTTGCCGTTGCGCGTAACAACCATCGGTGTAGCGTCGCGGTCTTTCAAGTAGGAATCCAGGCGGGCTTTGACCTGGGCAATGGATGCGGTTTTCATTCTTCCACCTCTTCTCCGGCAATGGTAATGCGGCTTCTCTCTTTGACGCCGATTGCCAGGATCCGAACTTCGAGCTGCTCCGCATCCACGCGATAGAAGACGCGGAATCGATTGTTCGGACCCAGGCGAAGTTCCCATCCTGCACCAGGCCAGATGGGCCGTTTCAGGGGCTTGCGATTGCGCGTCGGTGTATTCGGCTCGAATCGCAGCTGTTCTGTGATCGTGCTGCGAATCAGCGAATGGTACTTTGAGTCAATAAAGTCTAGATGTTCATTGACCTCCGAATCGTAGATCAGCTCGAACTCGGTCCGTTTCGCCATGGCGTATCTTGATTGTACAGCATCGAGGAGCACTTCTTCAACGATGCTATCAACAGGAGTTCTGAAGTGCAAGTGTCTCGTACAATAGGGTGAGTAACTTTCGCCCCCCAGGACGCGAGCCGGAGATCCGCACGATGCCGCCAACGTTTGACGAAATCGTCGCCAGCCTGACCGATGCCCAGCGTGAGGCGGTGACGCAGACCGATGGGCCGATGCTGGTGCTCGCGGGGCCCGGCAGCGGCAAGACGCGCGTCATCACCTGCCGCATCGCCAACCTCATCCATCAGGGCGTGCGGTCGCACCAGATTCTCGCGATCACCTTCACGAACAAGGCCGCCGCCGAGATGAAGCAGCGCGTCGCCGCCATGATGCCCGACCAGCGCATCTGGATCAGCACCTTCCACAGCCTCGGCGTGCGTCTGCTTCGGCAGTACGCCGATCGGCTCGGGCTCGATCGCAACTTCACGATCTACGATCAGAGCGATCGCGTCGGCGTGGTCAAGGCTGCCCTGAAGTCCGCTGCCATCGACGTCACGCGCTTCACGCCCGAGACGATCCAGGGCGCCATCAGCAAGGCGAAGAACAAGTTGCTGTTGCCGCACCAGTTCGAGAAGCAAGCGAACGATTACTTTTCGCAGGTCGTCGCCCAGATCTATCCGGTCTACGAGAAGAAGATGCGCGACGCGAATGCCGTGGATTTCGATGACCTGCTCATGTGGCCCGCATTGGCCCTGACGAAAGATGAAGAGATGCGCGCCGAGCTGGACGCGCGGTTTCGCTATGTGCTGGTCGATGAATATCAGGACACCAACAAGGCCCAGTACGAGATCGCGCGCGGCCTGACGATCGATCATCCGAACCTGTGCGTCGTCGGCGATCCGGATCAGTCGATCTATCGCTGGCGCGGCGCCGAGCTGCGCAACATCCTCGATTTCGAGCGCGACTATCCAAACGCTCGCGTCATTCTCCTGGAAGAGAACTTTCGCAGCACCAAGGCGATCCTGCGCGTTGCCGATCATCTCATCGCCCACAACAAGAAGCGGAAGCCGAAGACGCTCTACACCGCAAAGGACGAGGGCAGCAAGGTCGGCGCCCTCTTGTTCGAGACCGGCCTGGAAGAAGCCGACCTCGTCGCCCAGCGCATCCGTCAGGCGGTCGAGGCGGGCAAGCGGCACTATCGCGATTTCGCCATCCTGCTGCGCATCAACGCCCTGTCACGCGCGCTGGAGAGTGCGTTCACGCGGCAGCGCATACCGTATCAACTGGTCCGCGGCGTCGCGTTCTTCGAGCGCAAGGAAAACCGCGATGTGCTGGCGTATCTTCGCTTGTTACTCAATCCGAAGGACGATCTGTCGTTCGTGCGTGCCGTCAACGAGCCGGCGCGCGGCATCGGCAAGACGTCGCTCGAACATCTGCAAAAATACGCCGAGCCGCGCGAGCTGAGCTTGCTGGCCGCTGCCGAGCACGTGGACAAGATCCCGGCGATTCGCGGCAAGGCGGTCACCGGCTTGAAGGCCTTCGCCCTGATGATGGCCGAGCTGCGCGGCGTTCTCGAAGCGACGCCCGACGAGGTGATGCGCCAGGTGATCGACCGTACCGGTTATCGCCGCATGCTGAAGGAGAGCGATAACCCGGAGGACCAGGAACGGCTGGCGAACGTCGAGGAATTGATCACGGCCGCCCATCAGTTCCATGCGGAAGACGAGAGCCGAACGATCGCCGATTTCCTGGAGAACATCACGCTGGCGAGCGATGTCGACGGCTTCGACGAGAAGCAAGATTGCGTCGCGGTGATGACGCTGCACGCGGCCAAGGGGCTGGAGTTTCCCGTCGTCCACATGATGGCGCTGGAGCAGGGCATCTTGCCGCACGAGCGCAGCCTGATGCGCGACGAGGAACTCGAGGAGGAACGCCGCCTGGCGTTCGTCGGCATCACGCGCGCCCAGGAGGAGTTGTATCTTAGCTATGCCCGCATGCGCGAGTTCCGCGGCCAAACGCTGTACGCGGTGCCGAGCATGTTCCTGGAGGAACTGCCACAGGACGGCATCGAGACGAGCGATCTCTCATCGAGCGGCGGTCGGACGTCGCCGGCCGTCAACACCTGGCGCGGCAGCACCGCCGGCGCCAGCAAGGGCTGGTACGACACCGGTTTCTCCGATCCGAAAGCGAGCCGGGAGCATGAGCGACCGGAGGACGACGCGCCGACCGGCTACGAGGTCGGCGTGATGGTGCACCACGACGTCTACGGCGTCGGCTGCATCACGGAGGTCAGTGGTCAGGCGGCATTGCGAAAGATCAAGATTCGTTTTTCGAGCGGTGAACGCAGTTTCCTGGCAGCCAAAGCAAAACTTGCCATCGTTCAGCCCACTTGAATTTCAGCAAGGAGAAAAAAATGCGAACCGTGTTCACCATCGCGGCAGCCCTTGTGCTTGCCGGCATCGCGTCGGCTCAGCCGGGGAGGCCGTTGCCCGCGCCGCCGCCGGTCTTCAAAATCGTCTCGGACGCCGACAAGGACAAGGGGCGGATCATCTTCCAGCAGGTCATTTACAAATATGTGCCGGTCACCAAGGAGGTGGTGGAAATCGTCAATGGCGTTGCGGTCAAGAAGGCCGTTACCGAGTACGTCGTTGAAGCCGTGACGGAACGACACGTGATCGACGTCGGCAACAGCAAGATCATCACGCCGGACGGCAAGCGCGTGCCCGACGACATTCTCTGGACACGCATCAAGAAGGACGCGGTCGTCGTCGTGAGCGCTGACGGCAACACGCCCGCGCCCGCTTTCCTGCGTGCGCTCAACGCGGAGACCGTCGTCATCATCCCGCCGGTGCCGAAGATCCCGCCTCCTCCGCCGCTGCCGAAGAATTGATCATATAGCCCGCCATTCATGGCGGGTTGGTCGCCACGAGGTCCCGCCATGAATGGCGGGCTATTTGAGGAACCCCATGTTCACGATAAGCGCCTTCGCCGACGAAATCGATCCCGATCCGCTCAAGCAGATCGACATCCTCAAGTCGTGCGGCGTTCGCCACATCGAGTTCCGCTCGATCGTCGGCATCAATGTGCTCGCTCTGAGCGACCTGCAAATCCAAGAGTTCAAAGCGCTGCTCGACAAGCACGGCTTCAAGCTCAGCGCCATCGGCTCCCCCATCGGCAAGATCAGGATCGACGATCCGTTCGAGCCGCACCTGGAGAAGGTCAAGCGAGCCATCCACCTGTGCGGCATCTTCGGCACCAAGAACATCCGCATCTTCAGCTACTACCCCCCCGACAACTTCGACGGCAACTGGACGAAATGGCGGCCGGAGGTCATGAGCCGCATGACGCAAAAATGCGCTCTGGCCGAGAAGGCCGGCGTGCGTTTGATCCATGAGAACGAGC
>JACQFG010000272.1 GCA_016200155.1 Planctomycetota bacterium
CACCTGGCGATCGGTCTTGCCGATCTTGGTCTCCTGCATTTCGAGCCAGAGGTCATTCCCTTCGCGGGTGCGTTCGCCGACGCCGGCGAAGACGGAGAAGCCGCCGTGCTGGCTGGCGATGCGGGCGATGAGTTCGGTGAGGATGACGGTCTTGCCGAGGCCTGCCCCGCCGAAGAGGCCTGCCTTGCCGCCGCGGACAAGCGGGGTGAGGAGATCGATGACCTTGATGCCGGTCTCGAACAGCTCGGTCTTGGAGGAGAGTTCGGAGAACGGCGGCGGCTCGCGATGAATGGGCCGCGTCTCCTTGACGTTGACCGGCCCGCGGCCATCGATTGGATCGCCGAGCAGGTTGAAGACGCGGCCGAGCGTTTCCGGGCCGACCGGAACTCGGACGGGCGAGCCGGAGTCGGTCACGGTCATGCCGCGATAGAGGCCGTCGGTGGAGCCGAGGGCGACGGCGCGGACGCGATTGCCGCCCAGGTGCTGCTGCACTTCGCCGGTGACCTTGAGCTTGACGCCCTTGAACTCCTCATCGATCTTGAGGGCGTTATAGATTTCGGGCAGATGCCCCTCTTCGAACTCGACGTCAAACGTCGAGCCGATGACCTGGACGATGCTGCCGATTTTTTGGCCGTTGGCGGTTGCTACCATTTGTCGACTTCCTTCGTTTCGTGAAAATCGGTTCTTTGCGTTACACTGCATTAGTTCTTTGACGGACAACAAAAACGCCCGAACGCCGTCCCCCCTCATCGGGTGGGAGTGTGTGTAAAACTCGCCAGCGCAATGCATCCCATTTTTTTGCCAACCGACCTTGGCTAACAATTAGTCAAGGTCCGTTGTGATCGGACACGGTCCAGTTGGCATATCACCGTCGTTCCTAGCCACGACGTCTCACGCCGGGATACCCCTACCAACTTTTGAGACGTCGCAGATTTTCATGCCACAACTCATTATAACCATTGTGGTTCTGAAAAACGTTCGATATCTCACTTCGTCGCGATGTCTCAGCAGCACCAGCCTATTTCAGCGCCGCCGCTCCGCCGATGATTTCGCTGATCTCCTTGGTGATCTGGGCTTGCCTTGCGCGGTTGTACTTCAGCGACAGCGCCTTGATCATCTCGCCGGCGTTTTCCGTCGCGGCCTTCATGGCCACGCGCCGGGCGATCTGCTCGCTTACCGCCGCATCCAGGAAGCATTTGAACAGCCGAATCTTGAACGACACCGGCAGGATCTCTTCCAGGATCTCCGCGGCGCTTGGCAGGAACTCGTACTCGACGTTCGTCTTCGGCTCCTCGACCGCGGCCTTCTTGCCCGGCTCCGGCGCCAGGGACGAAAGCGGCAGCAGCGTCTCGACCATCGGCGTTTGCCGGGCGGCGTTGATGAACTTCATGTACGCCACATCGACGCGATCGATCTTGCCGGCGCTGTACTCGGCCAAATATCGGTTCGCCAGTTCGTCGGCCTGCTCGAACGTCGGCTTGTCCTCGAAGTGCGTGTAGGCGTGCATGGCGGCAATGCCCTGGAACTTGTAGTACGCGATCGCCCGTTTGCCGGAGAGTTCGAGATGGACGTTGACGCCTTCGCCCTGCACCTTGCGCAGGTGCGGCGTCGCTTCGCGCAGGATGGACCCGTTGTACCCGCCGCATAGCCCGCGATTGGAGCACAACACGAGCAGCACGCTGTTCTTGATCTCGGCGCGTTTCTCCAGCAGCGGATGTTTGATCTCGGTCGCGGATGCCGCGAGGTCGGCGGCAAGCTCGGCGATCTTGCGCGTGAAGGCGTCGGCCTCGACGGCGCGGTCCATCGCCTTCTTGAAGCGCGCGGTCGCGATCAGCTCCATCGTCCGCGTGATCTTGCGGATGTTCCGGATCGCCTTGCGGCGTTTGACGAGGACGCGTGTGCTGGCCATGAATCAGGCTCCCGCCTTTCTTCGAAGCGCGCCAACCGCCAAATGCGCGGTCGGCCTCGCTTTGATCTCATACAACGCTTCGGGCGCAAAATCCGCCCCGTTGGGCCAAACCACGGTGCCGCTTTCCGCATCCAGCGTCGCCCGCGCGAAGAAGCTTGGCGACAGTAACGGCTTGAAGATCAGTCCCTTCAAGAGCGGCTTGAGGTTGACCCGTTTGCGCACTCCGTCGTTGAATGTCAAAACCATTTCATGCGAACCACAGACTTTCATGGTGACGATGCGAAGAATCATGGTAGTCTGCTGAATTTATAGGTCAGGCTCCCAGGGTCAAATCACCGATTTTTTCACCGTGTCGAATTCGCTTGATCCGAACGGCGATGTCTCGCACACTTTCCGAAGATATCAACGACGCCAGCCGAAGCAGCTTTTTTTCGTCGATCCCTTCGTTCGCCTTTACGATGCAGATGAAGTCATGCGCGGCTTGGTATCGATCCGCCCAGCAACGACCTTCGCCCGTCATGTCGGCAAACGCGAGAGTCAACGCCATTTCGAGGTCCGGAATGCGGTAACTGCCGCGCTTGCCATGGATGAGTTCCGAGTTTTTTATCACCTCGCTGTATGGGTGTCGGAGCGGCCATACGACTTTGACCGCGGTCTTCCCCGTAGCCGGCTGCCGCAATTCAACGGATTCCCCGAGATTGCAAACCCATATTTTCGGCAGGATGTCGCCAAGGGCAGCGACGGCTTTTTGCCACACCGTCCGGCCAACCAGCACCTCGGCGTAGCCAGCTGCCCGCGTCTGTTTTCGCCAACCACACAATCCGAATGAACCGACCAACACAAACCGGATTCGTTCGCGATCCAGCCGCCGCATCACTTCGAAGGGCGAGATGAATCGCCACCTCGGAAACAAGAACTCCGAAGCCTTGGCGATCTGAACCGATCGCCTCAGCGTCTGCTCGTGGAAATCGACGATGCCCATTTCGTCACCTTCTATGGCGGAGCCGAGCCAGGCCTTCCCTCCAATCCGGACGGATCGGCCCCAACCAGCGATTCTTGAAGCATGAAGACGTCCCCATCGTCGACGCCGGGGTCGTCCAGCATGTAAAGCAGCGTAAAGACCGCTTCGTAGATCGCTGCGCGGGTCACCAGGTTCAAGTCGCGGCGACTCGCACCCCCTGCCAATAATTTTTCAAGGGCCACTCCTGCATCCGCGAACGAATCCTTTGGGTTCGTTCTCGATGCTTCAATCGTGTTGTCAATCCAAGGCCCCGTCAATGGCGC
>JACQFG010000268.1 GCA_016200155.1 Planctomycetota bacterium
ATGGCGAAGGAGCTGCAGATCAAGATGGCCCAGGGCGCCAAGCCGGGCGAAGGCGGCCAGCTGCCGGGACACAAGGTCTATCCGTGGATCGCGAAAGTTCGGCTCTCCACGCCGGGCGTCGGCCTGATCTCGCCGCCTCCGCATCATGACATCTATTCCATCGAGGACCTCGCCGAGTTGATTCACGATTTGAAGAACGGCAACGAGCACGCCCGCATCAGCGTCAAGCTGGTCGCGGAGGTCGGCGTCGGCACTGTCGCCGCCGGCGTGGCGAAAGCCCACGCCGACGTCGTGCTCATCTCCGGCTACGACGGCGGCACCGGCGCCTCGCCGCTCACCAGCATCAAGCACGCCGGCGCTCCGTGGGAACTCGGGCTTGCCGAAACGCAGCAAACGCTCGTCCTCAACGAGCTGCGCAGCCGAATCGTCGTCGAGGTCGATGGCCAGCTCAAGACGGGGCGCGACGTCATCATCGGCGCCTTGCTCGGCGCCGAGGAGTTCGGCTTCGCCACGGGGCCGCTCGTCGCGCTTGGCTGCATCATGATGCGCGTCTGCCATCTCAACACCTGCCCCGTCGGCGTCGCCACGCAGAACCCCGAGCTGCGCAAGAAGTTCACCGGCAAGCCCGAGCACGTCGTCAACTTCATGCGCTTCATCGCCATGGAAGTCCGCGAATGGATGGCCAAGCTCGGCTTCCGCTCCTTCAACGACATGATCGGCCACAGCGAATTGCTCGATCAGCATAAAGCCCTCGATCACTACAAGGCGCTCGGCCTCGACTTCAGCAAGATCTTCGAGCAGCCCAAAATGGCCGCCAGCGTGGGCCGCTATTGCAGCGAACAGCAAAAGCACGGCCTGGAAAAATCGCTCGACAAGATGAAGTTGCTCGACCTCTGCAAGCCTGCCCTGGAGCGCGGCGAAAAAGTGACTTCGCGTTTGCCGATCCAGAACACCGATCGCGTGGTCGGCACCATCACCGGCGCCGAGCTTACGCGCCGCCACGGCGCCAAGGGGCTCGATGACGATACGATCAAGCTGCACTTCCAGGGTTCCGCGGGCCAAAGCTTCGGCGCCTTTCTGCCGCGCGGCATGACCCTGACCCTCGAAGGCGATGCCAACGATTACGTCGGTAAGGGGCTCTCCGGCGGCAAGATCATCGTCTATCCGCCGAAAGCCTCGACCTTTGTCGCGGAGGAAAACGTCATCATCGGCAACGTCGCCTTCTACGGCGCCACCTCCGGCGAGGCGTACGTCCGCGGCGTGGCGGGCGAACGCTTCTGCGTGCGCAACTCCGGCGTGCACGCGGTCGTCGAGGCCGTCGGCGATCACGGCTGCGAATACATGACCGGCGGCCGCGTCGTCGTGCTTGGTTCGACCGGCAAGAACTTCGCGGCCGGCATGTCGGGCGGCATCGCCTACGTCCTCGACGAGCACGGCGGCTTCGAAAAACGCTGCAACCGCGAGATGGTCCAGCTCCTCCGCCTCGACGACGAGGCCGAGATCGCCGAGCTGCGTGGTATGATTCAAAAGCACGCCGAGTATACGCAGAGCGACCGCGCCTGGAAGATGCTGAGCCTGTGGGACTCGCTGGCGCCGGACTTCGTGAAGATTTATCCGAACGACTATCGCCGCGTGCTCGAGACGCAGAAGCGCTTCAAGGCGCAAGGGCTGGCGGACGACGAGGCGATCATGGCCGCGTTCGAGGAGAATGCGCACGACGCGATGCGCGTGGGAGGGAAGTAACATGAAATTCACCGTGATCTTGACGCCCGATCCGGAAGACGGCGGCTACGTCGCCGAATGCCCGACGATCCCCGGCTGCATCAGTTAAGGGGACACGGTCGAGGCGGCGCTCGCCAACATCAAGGACGCGATCGAAGGTTGCTTGGAGTCGCTGGCAGCGAACCAGCAGCCGTTGCCGGATGATCAGCCGGTCATTGTGGCGACGGTGGATGTGGATGTCCCGAATCCGGTCACGGTGTAATCGCCATGCTACCGTCTCTACCTTGGCGCGACGTGGTGCGCGCGTTCGGCAAAGCCGGCTGGCAGCACGATAGCACGCGCAGCAGCCATTACATCATGACGCGGCCGGGGCAGCCGGGATTGTTGTCGATCCCCATGCACAATCCGGTCAAGCGCGGAACCTTGCGGAAGCTGATTCGAGAGGCAGGATTGACCGTGCAGCAGTTTATTGATTTGTTGTGAAGTTGAAGCCGAGGCAATGACATGTTGCGGCGGCGGCAAATCTGAATTCGCGGTGAAGCCATGCAAGAAACAGCCACATACGCAGCGATCAAGAAACAATACCACGGCGAATGGGTCTTGATCGTCGATCCGGTCACGACCAAGGATTTGGAAATCGTCAAAGGTAAGGTTGCCTGGCATAGCAAGGATCGCAAGGAGGTCTATCGAAAGGCAATGGAACTGAAGCCGAAACATTGCGCCGTACTGTTTCTTGGTGGGCCTCCGAAGGACATGGAGTTTGCGCTGAACCTTTGACAACGTCGCCGATTCGCAAGACCAGGCTAACGATTGATTTTCGTAACAACCTCGTGAAATTGGACTGAATTGAAATGGGCAAACCGACCGGCTTTCTGGAGTTCCCGCGCGAGTTGCCGTTGGCCCGGCATCCTGCGGAGCGCGTGCGCGATTGGGACGAGTTCCACGCACATCAAGGCGACGGCGACCTGCGCAAACAGGGCGCCCGCTGCATGGATTGCGGCGTTCCCTTCTGCCATACCGGGACTCTCATCGGCGGCATGGCCTCGGGCTGTCCGATCAACAACCTCATTCCGGAGTGGAACGATCTCGTCTATCGCGGGCTGTGGCGCGAGGCCCTCGATCGGCTGCACAAGACCAACAACTTCCCCGAGTTCACCGGCCGAGTCTGCCCGGCGCCGTGTGAAGGGTCGTGCGTCCTGGGCATCAACGAACCGGCCGTGACGATCAAGAACATCGAATGCGCGATCGTCGATCGCGGTTTCGACGAGGGCTGGATCGTGCCCGAGCCGCCGGCGTTTCGCACGGGCAAGAAGGTCGCCGTCGTCGGCTCCGGGCCTGCGGGACTGGCGTGTGCCGCCCAGCTCAACAAGGCCGGGCACTGGGTCACCGTCTTCGAACGCGCCGATCGCGTCGGCGGTCTGTTGATGTACGGCATCCCCAATATGAAGCTCGACAAGCAGGCCGTCGTCGAACGCCGGGTCAAGATCATGACGGCCGAGGGAATCAACTTCATCACCAACTGCGAGGTCGGCGTCAATTACACCGCCACGCAGCTCTTCGACGAGTTCGACGCGATCGTCCTGTGCGGCGGCGCCACGAAGCCGCGCGATCTCGTGGTTCCGGGCCGGGAGCTGAACGGCGTCCACTTCGCGATGGACTTCCTGACGGCGAACACGCGGAGGTTGCTTGACCGTAGACCTCACGCTCCGCGTGAGGAGGTTCATCACGCGGAGCGTGATGTCTACGATGGCAACGGCGTCATCAGCGCCAAGGACAAGGACGTCATCGTCATCGGCGGCGGCGATACCGGCACCGATTGCGTCGGCACGTCGATGCGGCACGGCTGCAAGAGCCTCGTGCAGTTCGAGATCCTCCCCAAGCCGCCCGATGAACGCGCCGCCGACAACCCCTGGCCGCAATGGCCGAAGGTCTACAAGCTCGACTACGGCCAGGAGGAAGCCGCGGCAGCCTTCGGCGCCGACCCCCGGCAATACCTCATCAACACCGAGCAGTTCGTCGGCGACGCGGCCGGCAACCTCAAGGAGATCCACACCGTCCGCATCGAGTGGGTCAAGGACGACACCGGCCGATTCGCCGTCAAGAAAGTCCCCGGCTCCGAGAAGGTCCTGCCCGCCCAGCTCGTCCTGCTCGCGATGGGCTTCCTCGGCCCGGAGAATCAGCTTCTCGACAAGCTCGGCGTCGAGGTGCAAAAGCAAGGCGCCACCCACAGCGTCAAGGCGGAGCACGGCAAGTTCCTGACCAACCTGCCCAACGTCTTCGCCGCCGGCGACATGCGGCGCGGCCAAAGCCTGGTGGTGTGGGCGATCAACGAGGGCCGAGGCGCCGCCCGCGAGTGTGACCGCTTTCTGATGGGCGAGACGGTGCTGCCATGACCAGTTGGCGCGCTGTGCCGCGGGCTACTGACGATGGGAGTTCCATGTGGAATTTCCCCTCCTCGTTGCAACCGATTGACTTGCTGGACGTTGCGGCAAAAAAACGAAGGAAATGCCAAC
>JACQFG010000307.1 GCA_016200155.1 Planctomycetota bacterium
ACATTTGCTTTTGCAGGTCGCCTTACCGGATATCCGCACTCCACCGTAGCCGCAGGCTAAAGCCTGCGGCTACTTCGGTTCTGTGGCTTTGTAATTCCTGCCGTTCTCTTGTAACACTTTCGATGTCAAATTTTACGTACCCGGCATCGTCAACCGGGCTTCACTGGCCGAAGGGATCGTGCTCAACCCATTGAAGTTATTGCAGTTGCGCTTTTCTGTTGTGAAGTCAAGGCCAGCCGGCCCGCCGTGGCATCCGGATTGCTCTTGATAATTCCAGCCCAAACGTTCTCACGCTGAACCTGGAGGTTGGAATGCAAATCGAACTATTCTGCAACTGCTGCGATTGCCGTTTCGTCGCCCCGCCCGAGGCCTCGGCCAATGAAGTCACCGATCGCATGTTTGAGCGCGGTCCGTGGTACGCCCTCGGGGACGGCGAAACGTTCGAGGACATGATCTTCGCGAGCCTGACACAGGAAGGCTACATCGCCTGCCCGGAGTGCGGCGATCCCGTCGCGGTCAGCGAGGAGAGCCTCGGTGAACTCGCGATGTCGATGCTGACGCAGATGTAAGCGCCGCCGCTTGCGTTTAGCGCTCGCAGGGCGCTCAGCGAGCGCTAAACGCAAGCGGTCCAAATTCGTAGATTGACGGCATGAGCACCGTCGCCGCGACCCCTCTGGCCGAGCGCATGGGCGCCATCGTCGGCGCTGCCAATGTCCTTTCCACGCCGAGCGATCTGCTCGTCTATGAATGCGACGGCTTCACGATCGAGAAGAACAAGCCGGACGTCGTCGTGTTTCCGAAATCGACCGACGAGATCGTGGCCGTCGTCAAGGCATGCCGGGACCTGGGCGTGCCGTTCGTGCCGCGCGGTGCGGGGACGAGCCTGGCGGGGGGCTGTCTGCCGGTGGGCGGCGGCGTGATGATCGCGCTGACCCACATGAAGCGCATCCTCGAAGTCAACTATCGCGATCGCTATGCCGTCGTCGAACCCGGCGTCGTCAACCTTTGGCTCACCAACCATTTGAAGCCGCGCGGCTATCACTTCGCGCCCGATCCGTCGAGCCAGGGCGCCTGCACCATCGGCGGCAACATCGCCACCAACTCCGGCGGACCGCACACCCTCAAGTACGGCGTCACCGTCAACCATGTGCTTGGCGTCGAGCTGGTGCTGCCCGATGGCCGCGTCGTTCGCACGGGCGGACCGACGGAGGACGCGCCGGGCTACGACTTGACCGGCGTGATCGTCGGGTCCGAAGGGACGTTCGGCGTCGCTGCGAAGGCGTGGGTTCGCATCACGCGCAATCCGGAAGCCTATCGCACGCTGCTGGGCGTCTTCGAGACCGTCGATGACGCGACCAACACCATCAGCGACATCATCGGCGCCGGCATCATCCCCGGCGCGCTCGAAATGCTCGACCAACTGATCCTGGAGGCGATCGAGGCGGCGTTTCACTTCGGCTTCCCGCTCGATGCCGGCGCGGTGCTGATCATGGAAGTCGATGGACTGGAAGCCGGCCTCGATCAGGACGCCGAGCGCATCACGGAAATTGCCAAGAAAAATAAGGCGCGCGAGGTGCGCCGGGCGAACACCGACGCGGAGCGAGCGCTGCTGTGGAAGAGCCGCAAGCAGGCGTTCGGCGCGGTCGGCCGCCTCGCGCCGAGCTATTGCACGCAGGACGGCGTCGTGCCGCGCACCAAGCTGCCGGCGGTGCTGCGCTCCATTCAGGCGATCGGCGCGCGCTACAACATCCGCATCGCCAACGTCTTTCACGCCGGCGACGGCAACATTCATCCGATCCTACTGTTCGACGAACGCGACGCCGACCAGGTCAAGCGCGTGCTGGCGGCAAGCCACGAAATCCTCGAAGAATGCATCAACCTCGGTGGCAGCGTCACCGGCGAGCACGGCATCGGCGTCGAGAAGATCGACTTCATGCCGAGGCTTTTTTCCCCCGACGACCTGGCGATGATGCTGCGGCTGCGCAAGGCATTCAATCCGGATGACGCCTGCAGCCCGCACAAGATGCTGCCGACCGCGGGGGCGTGCATTGAGCAATCGAAAGCCGGGCGGCGGGCGGCATTGTGAATCACCCGTCCGAGCCTGAGCGCCAGCGAAGGGCCCTTCGCGGGCGCTCAGGCTCGGACAAAGAATATGTTGCGTTGAGGCCCGGACATGGCAGTGATCGTCACCATCCTGGTTGGCTTCGTGATGATGACGCTCGGCTCTGCGCTGTTGTTGCTGGGCGAGGTGCCGTTCATCGCGGGCAAGCGAATCTCGGCGACGCGGTCGCGGCTCATCGGGGCGGTGCTCTTCAGCTTCATGCCGCTGGCATTTGCGATGGGGGCGTTGTGCAATCTGATTTTCGGCGCCGGCGAGGTGGAAGGCCCGGTGGTGACGTCGTTCGTGTTCAGCTTTTGCTGCCTGGCGATTTTCGTGATCCTGTTCCGTGTGCTGATCCCGAAACGACCGCCGCGCAAGACGACGGCGAAGGCGGGGTTGAAGAAGGAGAGCACGTTCGACCCGGCGTCGCCGGTGCTGAAGGAGGCGCCAGCCTGGATGGAGCCGGAAGCCGAGCCGCCGCCACCGAGCAAGACAGCGCCTCCCAAGAAGGGCCGCAAGCCAGCGGCGGACAGCAACCCGTTCGATTTTGGTTGAACCCGGTCTGATGCCTATGCACGCCACGACCTGCGACCTGGACGGATTCGGCCCGCTGCCGATGGTGCGCCCGGAGTCGGTGCAGGAACTCGGCGACGTGGTTCGCCGCGCAGCCAGCGTGGATGCGGCGATCTATCCGGTCGGCGGCCAGACGAAGATCGCGCTGGGCGGCCGACCCACGAAGCAGGGCGAGGTCGTCGATCTGCGGAGCCTCGCGCAGATCATCGATTTTCCGGCGCGCGACATGACCGTCACGGTGCAGGCCGGCATCACCATGCGTGCTCTTCAAGAAATCCTCGCCAACGAAAAGCTGTGCCTGCCGATCGACGTCGCGAGGATCGGCCAGGCGACGCTCGGCGGGATCGTGGCGACTAATTCCTGCGGACCGCGCCGCTACGGCTACGGCACCTTGCGCGATTACGTCATCGGCATCAGCGCCTTGAACGATGAGGGCCGCGAGTTCAAGGCCGGCGGGCGCGTCGTCAAGAACGT
>JACQFG010000265.1 GCA_016200155.1 Planctomycetota bacterium
CCCCCCCCCCCCCCACCACGAAAATTCGCGCGCGACCGCCCAACGATTGACTCCGATCGACCGCGTATTATAATTAGACTGACCGGTCAGTACCGATTTGAATTGTCGCAATCTCCACTTTTTCCGCGAGCGCAAATCGCATGGACGCGGGTCGCCGCAGTCAGGGGCGGGTATGCACATCAGCCGACTTGGCTTTCTCATTCTCAGCATCGGCGTCGTGGGCTGCACAACGAGGGGCGCCGAGAAACCGCCGGGCAAGCCGCCCGAGGTGCTGGTGACGGCGGCGGTCAGCGCGCCGATCACCGACTTCGAAGCGTTCACCGGGCGCACCGAGGCCAAGAACACCATCGAGGTCAAGGCGCGCGTCACCGGCTATCTCGACAAGGTCCTCTTCAAGGACGGCGCGACCGTCAAGGAGGGGGACGTCCTGTTCGAGATCGACCCGCGTCCCTACGAGATCGAGCTGCGCCGGGCCGATGCGAACCTGATCAAGGGGGAGGCCAAGGCCAAGCGGGCCGAGGCCGACTTTCGCCGGGCCGAGATGGCCAAGCAGTCGAAATCGATCAGCCCCGAAAAGTTCGACGAGATCAGCGGCGATCGCAACCTCGCCAAGGCCGATCTCGATGTCATCCGCGCGGACGTCGCCAGGGCCCGGCTCAATCTCCTCTACACCAAGGTCATCGTGCCCACCCTCGACAACGGCAAGCCGGCCGATCCGAAACAACCGCGCCTCGGACAGGTCAGCCGACGCATGAAGGACCCCGGCAACCTCATCAAGGCCGACGAGACGATGCTCACCACCATCGTCACCCATGACCCCATGTACGTCTACTTCGACGTCGATGAACGGACGGTGCTGCGCCTGCGCGCCCTGATCGCCCAGAAGAAGATCAAATCGGTCAACGAGATGACGTTCGACTTCGAGCTGGCCAACGACGAGGGAACGTACCCGCATGCCGGCCAGATCAGCTTCGAGGACAATCGGCTCGACGCCGGCACCGGCACGCTCCAGCTGCGCGGCGAGTTCAAGAACACCAAGGGCCTCGCCCCCGGCTTGTTCGTGCGGCTTCGCCTCTACATCGGCGCCCCGCGCACCGCGGTCCTCGTCCCCGAGCGCGCCCTTGGCACCGATCAGGGGCAGAAGTTCCTTTACCTCGTCAAGAAGGAAACCGACAAGGAAGGCAAGGTGATGCACAAGGCCGAGTACCGCGGCGGCGCCGACCTCGAACTCGGCGCCCTGCGCGACGGCTGGCGCGTGGTCGAAAAAGGCGTCAATGCCGGCGACATCGTCATCTGGAGCGGCCTGCAGCGCGTGCGCAAGGATGCAACCATCAGTCCCAAGGACCAGGCCGCGCCTGGCAGGCCGGCCGTCAAGGACGCGAAAAGCGTGGAAGCGCCGAAGGGTTAATCATATAGCCCGCCATTCATGGCGGGCCCGGTCGCCCGCCATAAATGGCGGGCTATATGGGATCGAGGGGTTTCCATCGTGTTTTCGCGGTTCTTCATCGATCGGCCGATCTTTGCGGCGGTGCTGTCGATCGTCATCACGCTGGGTGGGGCGATCTCGGTATTCAATTTGCCGCTGGCGCAGTTTCCGCGCATCACGCCGCCGACGGTCGCCGTGCAGGCGGTCTACCCCGGCGCCAGCGCCAAGGACGTGGCGGAGTCGGTGGCGGCGCCGATCGAGGAGCGCATCAACGGCGTCGAAGGCATGATGTACATGTCGAGCCAGTGTACCAACGACGGCTCGTACAACCTCACCGTCACATTCCACCAGGGCATCGACCTGAACATGGCCCAGGTGCTCGTGCAGAACCGCGTCAACCTGGCGATTCCCAACCTGCCCGATGTCATCAAGGCCGCCGGCGTCACCACCATCAAGCGCTCCCCCGACATCCTCATGGGCATCGCCCTCAACTCGCCCAAGGGCCGCTACAACCAGCTCTACCTAAGCAACTACGCCCTCAGGCAAATCAAGGACGAGCTGTCGCGCGTCGACGGCGTCGGCGATGTCTTCCTGTTCGGCCAGCGCGATTACAGCATGCGCATCTGGATCGATCCGGGCAAGCTCGCCTATCGCAATTTGACGCCCAGCGACGTCGTCGCCGCCGTCCGCGATCAGAACGCCACGCTCGCCTCGGGCATGATCGGCCAGCCGTCAGGGGTCAGGGGTCAGGAGTCAGGAGTCAGGGGTCAGGGGTCAAGGATGAACGGAATGCAGGAGACGCAGCTCCCCTTCGAGGTCCTCGGCCGGCTTCACGATGTCGAGCAGTTCGAGAACATCATCGTCAAGACGATGCCCGGCGGGAAATTGGTTCGGCTGCGCGATGTGGCCCGCGTCGAACTCGGCGCCAAGAGCCAGGATGTCGACACCCAGCTCGACGGCAGCCCGACCGTGTTCCTCGCCATCTTTCAGCTTCCCGACGCCAACGCCCTGGAGCTGCGCGACCGCGTGATCGCCAAACTCGAAGAGCTGAAAAAGAACTTCCCCGACGATGTCGATTACGACGTCGGCTTCGACACGACCCCCTACACGCGCGAATCGATCCACGAGGTGTTCAACACGCTGCGCGACGCCATCATCCTCGTCGCCCTGGTCGTCTTGCTCTTCCTGCAGAACTGGCGCTCGGCCATCATTCCGCTCATTGCGGTGCCGGTGGCGATCATCGGCACCTTCAGCGTGATGGCGGCGCTCGGCTTCAGCCTGAACAACCTGACGCTGTTCGGCCTGGTGCTGGCGATCGGCATCGTCGTCGATGACGCCATCGTCGTCGTCGAGGCGGTCGAGCATCACATCGAAAACGGCCTGGCGCCGCGCGAGGCGACCATCAAGGCGATGCAGCAGGTGTCCGGCCCCGTCATCGCCGTCGGACTCGTGCTCAGTGCCGTGTTCGTGCCCTGCGCGTTCATCAGCGGCATCACGGGGTTGTTCTTTCGGCAGTTCGCCCTGACGATTGCCGTCTCGACGATCATCTCGGCGTTCAACTCGCTGACGTTGAGCCCGGCGTTGACGGCGCTCCTCTTGCGGCCCGTCGAGAAGGAGACCGCGCCGCCGTTGCCGAGATTGGCGTTTGCGCTGCTCGGCGGGCTGGCGGGATATGCGTGGCTATCGCCGTGGCTGGAAGGGGCGGCCCGCGAACTCGGCATCGACGGCAAGCCGGCGCATGTCACTCTCGGCGCACAGATCGTCGGAGCGATCCTCGGCGCCCTGGTCGGCTGGTTTCCGAGCCCGTGGCTCAACCAGGCGCTGGCGTTCTTCTTCCGCGGGTTCAATTTCGTGTTCCGCAAGGCGACCGCGGGGTACGCGGGAGGCGTCGGCCGGCTGCTCCACTTCAGCAGCGTCGCGCTGATTCTGTACGCCGGCCTGGTGGTGCTGACCTACTTCGGCTTCATCACGACGCCGCGCGGGTTCATTCCCAATCAGGACATGGGCTACCTGATGGTGAACGTCCAGCTTCCCGATTCCGCGTCGATGGAACGCACGCAGGCGGTCATGGCCATGGCCGACAAGATCACCCGCGCTCATCCGGCCGTTCGGCATGCGACCGCCATCTCGGGGCAATCGTTCGCGCTCAGCGCGGCCGGGTCGAACTTCGGGTCGATGTTCGTCAACCTGCAGCCTTACGGCTTTCGCCGCGATCTGGAGCGGACGATGAGCGCGGAGGATCGCGCGAAGTTCGGCGGGGCGACGGCGGACGCGATTGCCGCCTATCTGCGCCGCGAGTACGAGGGGCAGATTCACGACGGCAGCATTGCCGTGTTCGGTCCGCCGCCGGTGCGCGGCGTCGGCCGGGCCGGCGGTTTCGCGTTTGTCCTGGAGGATCGCGGCGATCTCGGGCCGGTCGAGCTGCAAAAGTGGGCCGAGCGGCTCGCCACGCTGGGCAACAACCCGCGCGCCACGGGGGCCGTCCAGACCGGGCTCGATTTCGACAGCACCGATCTGAACACGATGCCCGACAAGCTGGCCGAACTCGCCAAGGAGCATCCGGAGATCGACCGACAGCCGGGGCTGCTCGGCATGTTCACGGTCTTCCGCGCCAATGTGCCGCAATTTCAGATTCGCCCCGACCCGCGCGAGATCACGGCCCGCAAGGTGCGCGTCGAGGATGCCGCCGCCACGCTCAGCATCAGCCAGGGCTCGCTGTACGCCAACGACTTCAATCGGCTCGGGCGCACCTGGCAGGTGATCGTCCAGGCCGACTCCCCGTTCCGCTATCGCAAGGAGGACCTTTATCAACTCAAGACACGCAACACCGACGGCAAGATGGTCCCGCTCGGCGCGCTGGGCACCATGCGCGACGTCTCCGGCCCGCTCATCCTCAACCGCTACAACATGTACCCCGCCGCGACGATCAACGGCAGCTCCGGCCCCGGCATGAGTTCGCGCCAGGCGATCGACGTCATGCAGAAGCTGGCCGACAAGGAATTGCCGCACTCCATGTCGTTCGAATGGACCGACATGTCGTACCTGGAGCTGCAGGCGGGCAACACGGCGATGATCATCTTCGGGTTCGCCGTCGTCATGGTGTTCCTGGTGCTGGCGGCCCAGTATGAGAGCTGGTCGCTGCCGCTGGCGGTGATCCTCGTCGTGCCGATGTGCCTCTTGAGCGCCATCATCGGCGTGCGGCTGGCGGGGATGGACATCAATATCTTCACGCAGATCGGCTTCGTCGTCTTGGTCGGCCTGTCGAGCAAGAACGCGATCCTGATCGTGGAGTTCGCCAAGAAGGAGCGCGAGGCCGGCGTGCCGCGCTTCGAGGCGACGCTCGACGCCTGCCGGTTGCGGCTGCGGCCGATCGTGATGACGTCGTTCGCGTTCATCCTCGGCGTGCTGCCGCTGCTCGTCTCGGAAGGGGCCGGCGCCGAGATGCGCCGCACGCTCGGCATGGCGGTGTTCAGCGGCATGCTCGGCGTGACGATCTTCGGCATCGTGCTGACGCCGGTGTTCTTCTACAACATCGATCGCCTGGGCGAATCGCCGTGGCTGAACACGCCGTTCATGAGCGGGCTGCGCGCGGTGCTGCGGTTCGTGACATTCGGATTTGCGCATTCGCTTTATCGGTTGACGGTTCGCAGATAACGTTTGCCGCTTGCGGCTTAGCGTTCGCATGGCGCCACGCGAACGCTAAGCCGCAAGCGGCGGGAACGAAAATCAACATGTTCACACGGTTCTTCATCGATCGGCCGATCTTTGCGTCGGTGATGTCGATCATCATCACGCTGGCGGGGGGCATTGCGCTCTTCTCGCTGCCGATCGCGCAGTATCCGGAGATCACGCCGCCGACCGTGGAAGTGTCCGCCGTCTATCCCGGCGCGAACGCCAACGTCGTCGTCGACACCGTGGCGTCGCCGATCGAGCAGCAGGTCAACGGCGTCGAGGGCATGATGTACATGTCGAGCCAGTGCACCAACGACGGCTCGTACTCGCTGACCATCACCTTCCAGCACGGCGTCGATCTCAACATCGCCCAGGTGCTGGTGCAGAACCGCGTCGCCCTCGCCCAGCCGATCCTGCCCGACCTCGTCAAGCGGCGCGGCGTGTCGGTCAAGAAGAAGTCCCCCAGCGTGCTGATGATCG
>JACQFG010000266.1 GCA_016200155.1 Planctomycetota bacterium
GAGCGTTCGCGTCGGCAGCTTTTCGAGCGTGTTGACGTTGGTCTTGTGCTTGAGCCCGGTGACTGTCGCAACCGCTTGCTTGGCGCCGATCTTGATCCAATACTGCCGGCCCGGCAGCATCGGCTCCTCGGCCATCCAGATGACGGTGACCTCGAACTGATCGGCGACGGCCGGCAGCGCATCGGCGCGAGCGAGGACGTTGCCCCGGCTCACGTCGATCTCGTCCTCCAGCACGATCGTCACCGATTGCTCGACGATCGCCTCGTCGAGGTCAATCGTGGGGACAGGCGGCTCGCCTGTCCCTTGTCGCTCCGGGACAGGCGAGCCGCCTGTCCCCACGATGCGCGCAACCCGGCTCTCCTTGCCCGACGGCAGCACGCGCAGGCGATCCCCCTTGCGCACCGTGCCGCCGGTGATCAGGCCCGAAAAACCGCGAAAGTGCTGATCGGGCCGATTGACCCACTGCACCGGCAAGCGAAACGGCGCGTCCTGGCTGTGATCGTCGATCTGCACCGTTTCGAGGTGGTGCATCAGCGTCGGCCCCTTGTACCACGGCGTCTGCGGCGACGGCTCCGTGATGTTGTCGCCCTGAAGAGCGGAGATCGGGATCGCGACGATGTCGGTCAGCCCGATCTGCTTGGCGAACTCGCAATAGTCGGCCAATATCTTCGCGAAGACTTCCTGCGAGAAGCCGACCATGTCCATCTTGTTGATCGCGAGCACGATGTGGCGAATGCCGATGAGGGAGACGAGATAGCTATGCCGCCGCGTCTGCGTGAGGACGCCTTTGTTTGCGTCGATGAGGATGACGGCAAGGGATGCGGTCGAGGCCCCGGTGACCATGTTGCGCGTGTACTGCTCATGCCCCGGCGTGTCGGCAACGATGAACTTGCGCTTGTCGGTCGAGAAGAAGCGATACGCGACATCGATGGTGATCCCCTGCTCGCGCTCGGCAGCGAGTCCGTCCACCAAGAGGGCAAGATCGAGCTTGCCGCCCTGGGTGCCCATCTTCTTGGAGTCCGCCTCGATGGCGGCGAGCTGGTCCTCGAAGATCATCTTGGAATCGTAGAGCAGCCGGCCGATGAGCGTCGATTTGCCGTCATCGACGCTGCCGCAGGTGATGAAGCGCAAGAGCGACTTGTGCTCATGGGCGCGGAGGTACTGGTCGATATCGGTGGCGATGAGGTCGGAGATGTGTGCCATCTATTCAAGACCGTTCGTAATGCGACGAATAATTTAGGCCGAAGTTACATCGACGACGTATGTTTTGCCGCGATTGTCACTTGCCTCAACTCAGTAACAAAGACCTCGGCGCGAACTCGTGACAACGAGCCTAACCTCGGTGATACAGTCCGGACTTACTCCCTCGTTCGACAGGTGCCGAGGCAAGTGCTGATCATAATAGGCGACGGAATCAAGCAACGGCTTGGGCATCTCTCGGGGCGGTTCGATCTTGCCACCTGGAAATTTGATGGACAGCTCGCTCTCGGGAAGCTTGGGCACCATCCTGGCGAGAATGTCGATGATGTACTCGTCATCGTGGTAATTCATCAAACTCGCAAAGGAATGACCGAAGTTATGAATCGCGGCGGGGATCCGTTTGTAACCCATGACGACGCTCCTCGATCGGCGATCGGCGTTTCATCACTCATCGCCGCCCGTTCTTCCGCTCCGCCCCTGCCTTCTTGCCGACAACTTCCGAGCGCAGCCACTCCGCGAATTCCCGGGTCAAGCTCACTTCTTCGGCGCTGCCGAGCTTCTTGACGAAGCGGACGAATCCGTCCATCGGCAATGCCGGAAACGTCTGGCTCCTGGCTCGTTCCTTGTATTTGCCGTTTGAGCCGAGGACGAGCACTCGGAGCGTTTCGCCGTCGAAGCGCCAGACCTCAGGAACCTTGAGCGTTGCGTAGATTTCCAATCGATCCAGCCAATTCGAAGTGATATCAACCTCGACGGCAAGATCGGGCGGCGGATCGATCATCGCCTTCCATTTTTTCTTGCCACGCATCTTGTTTTCATTCTTGATCCAAAAGCACTCATCCGGTTCGAGTCCGACTTCGAGCAGCGCTTCCTTCAGAGTGGTTGAACCGCCGGTCGCCAGCGGATAACACAGTTCGAGTGCAACCAAATAGATCAATCGTCCGATCCATCGGCCGATATTGTCGTGCTCGTAAGAGATAGTCATGAATTCGAGCCTCCCGTGCTTGTAGGTAACTCGAAGATGAGTCTCGCCGATCTCGTCGAGAATGCGCTCATAGGTCTCCCAGGTGATATGTGGGAGCACCATGTGCATCGGTCTTTCGATGACAGCGACCATGAGAATTCCTCGCCCAGGGGGCATGGGCATTCTATGCGTATCCCAGGGGTTCGGAGTACCTCACCCCTGGGCTTCTAGAAATACCCCTCCTGCTTCTTTTTCTCCATCGACGCCGACTGGTCGTGATCGATGACGCGGCCTTGCCTCTCCGAGGTCTTCGTCAGCAGCATCTCCTGGATGATCGCGGGCAGCGTGTCGGCATCGCTCTCGATGGCGCCGGTCAGCGGATAGCAGCCCAGCGTGCGGAAGCGGACCTTCTTCATCAGTGGCTTCTCGCCAGGCTTCATCAGCATGCGGTCGTCGTCGACCATGATCAGGGCGCCGTCGCGCTCGACGACCGGGCGTTCCTTGGCGAAGTAGAGCGGGACGATCGGGATGTTTTGCAGGTGGATGTATTGCCAGGTGTCGAGCTCGGTCCAGTTTGACAGGGGGAAGACGCGGATGCATTCGCCCTTGCGCTGGCGGGTGTTGTAGAGCCGCCAGAGTTCGGGGCGTTGCTGCTTGGGGTCCCAGCGGTGTTGTGCCGTTCGAAACGAGAAGACGCGCTCCTTGGCCCGGCTCTTTTCCTCGTCGCGCCGGGCTCCGCCGAACGCGGCATCGAAGCGGAACTTGTCGAGCGCTTGCCGCAGGGCTTGCGTCTTCATGGTGTCGGTATGGACGGCCGACCCGTGCGTGAAGGGGTTGATGCCCTTGGCGATGCCTTCCTCGTTGATGTAAACGTGAAGTTGCAGGCCGAGCTTCTCCATCATCTTGGCGCGGAAGTCGTACATCTCGCGGAACTTCCAGGTCGTATCGACGTGAAGCAGCGGAAACGGGGGCTTGGACGGATAGAACGCCTTCATCGCCAAGTGCAGCATGACGGCGCTGTCTTTGCCGATGGAGTAGAGCATGACGGGGTTTTCGCACTCGGCGACCACCTCGCGCATGATGTGAATGCTCTCGGCTTCGAGGCGTTCAAGGTGGGTGAGGATCCTCATGGATTGCTGGTCTCAGTCGATGAATGCTCAATCAAC
>JACQFG010000267.1 GCA_016200155.1 Planctomycetota bacterium
TGTACTTCGTGAATGCTTGCCAAGGGTATTGAGATTCGCAAAGACGGTTCGCCCATTGCCCACAGCGAATCGAGCCACGAATAGGAATAATAAATCAATTCACTATCCGTCACAAGCAGAGTGCCTGGGCGCGAGCGAAGGTTAAGCCCGTAGTAGCAGGTTGCCAAGGAAAAAAGCGCTGTGGCGATCGGCAATTGTTTGGCACTACACCACCGCCTCCATCTCCATTGAGAAATCACTGGGATCATGTTTAGGCAAGGGTTGTAGGAAGGTAGGATGCGTGACCGCTCTTGCACGCGTGACCATCATGCGATTTTATCCGACGTGGCGCTTCGTGCAAGCACGATAACGCTTGAAATATTTGCGGCGCATGGCGCCCTTGAGTTTTGACGGTCGTATTCCGGCAGCGGGCGGTTAGTCTTGGCCTTCTTCATCGCATCCCCTTCAAGTCACGCCGTTTTTTTGGTGCGCTTGGGCATCGCCTTCACGATCGCCTTGAGCGCCGCGTTGACTTCCTTGGAATCCTGAAAAACCTCGGCAAGCTCCGGGTCGAGAATGACCAGACGGCCGCCCTTTTTCAGTTTTGACGCAAAACGATTTGGTTTTGCTTTGCGATAGTCGAACCGGTATTCTTCGCGCAAGTCGTCATTCATGTCTCCAGCCCCCCATCGGGTTTTCTTCGTAGTCCTGGCGTTCGCGTTTGTTTGCTTTTCTGGCACTGATGATACGCACCCTGTCTCCGCGTTCGGTGAAGCTGACGACCAGGAGCCGGTTGCGGTCTGAATTCCCGACGATGATCTCCCGTTGCTCATCGTCGGAGTGATCCGGGTCGGGAAAAATCGCCGCCAATTTATCGCGGAAGACTGTGGCAGCTTCGTCGAACGAGACGCCGTGCTTGGCGAGGTTGCGTTTCGCCTTCGTGGAATCCCATTCGAAATCCGTCTCGGCCATTGTACAGCATACCTCATTACACCCATCGTGATTTTACTTCCCCAACCACGCATTCGCCGTCGCCGTCGTCGCCTCATCGTCATGATCCCACAGCGACGCCAGGTTCTGGCGGATGCGGCGGTTGGTCAGCGTCATGAAGTAGCGGCCGGCCTGGATGTCGCGCGCTGCCTCCGCTTGGCCGATCAGCGAATCGAGACGGGCCAGCGTGCAGCTTGAGGCATACAGATCGCACGCGGCGTCCGACAGGCGTTCCTGCAGATACTGGCTGCGATAGACGACCTCCATGATCTTGAGTTCCTCGTTGGCGGTGCCGTTTTTGCTTTGCATCGCTTTTTTGCGGAAATGCTTGAGCACCTCGAAGATCGCCATGCCGAAATCGCGGACGCGCGCGGACAGCTCGCGGGCTTCCTTGCTCAGCTCGACGTGCTTGACGGGGATCTCCGGCGAGGAGAACTTTGCGGACAGGCGTTCCTTGCCGAAGCTCCAGAGTTTGCCGAAGTTGCTGAAGGGGCTCTTGAGGGCATCGAGGACGCCCTTGAGGTGTTCGCCGACGCCGCGCATGCCGACGACAGCGATGAACGCCTTGAGGACGTCGTTGGCGCCTTCGCCGATCATGTTGATGCGGGCGTCGCGCATCATGCGTTCGAGCGGATCGGCGGTGAAGTAGCCCTGGCCGCCGTAAATTTGCAGCGCGTCGTTGACGATCGTCCACAAAGCGTCGGTCGACCAGACTTTCAGCATCGCGGTTTCGAGCATGTAGTCTTCGAAGCCGCGATCGATGAACGACGCGCACTCGGCCGTCGTCGCTTCCATGGCGAAAGCGTTGGCGGCCATGAACGCGATCTTCTTCTTGACCAGCTCGAACTCGCCGATCGTTTCCTTGAACTGGACGCGTTTATTGGCATGCTCGACCGCGAGGCGCAAACATGCTTTGGCGACGCCGGTACAGCTCGCCCCGAAGGTGATGCGGCCAAAATCGAGGACGGTGAGCGCGAGGCGAAGGCCCTTGCCGAGCTGGCCGAGGATGTTTTCGTTCGGGACGGCCATGTTGTTGAACTTGAGGCGCGCGGTGGCGGTGCCGCGGATGCCGACCTTTTCCATGCGGGCCTCGAGCACTTCGAAGCCGGGCATGTCGGGGGTGACGAGGAAGGCGGTGACCTTGGTATCGCCGGAGCCGGGGACGGGCGTGCGGGCCATGACGGTGAGGACGCCGGCGATGGCGCCGTTGCTGATGTAGCGTTTCTCGCCGTTGAGGATCCAGGTCTTGCCGTCGGCGCTCGGCGTGGCGGTGGTCTGCACGTTGGCGGCGTCGGAGCCGGCCTGCGGTTCGGTGAGCGCGAAGGCGGCGATCTTGCGTGCGCTGACGAGGTCGGGCAGCCAGCGGTCCTTTTGTTCCTTGGTGCCGAACAGGAGCAGCGAGCGAATGCCAATGGAGTGATGAGCATTGACGAAGACGGCGGTGGACGAGCAATGTCCGCCGATGATCTCCATGATCTTGGTGTAGGCGAGCTGCGAGAAGCCGCGGCCGCCGACTTCGACCGGGGCCGCCATGCCGAGCACGCCAATGTTCGCGAGGCCGTCGATGACGGAGCGCGGGATGTCGGCGTTGCGATCGATGGCGGCGGCGTCGATGTGGTCGCGCGCGAAAGCGCGGACTTCGTCGACCGATTTCGCGATGATCGGCTTTTCTTCCGGCTTCAACTCGGGATAGGGATACAAGAGCGGAGCTTGAAACTGCCCGAAGAACAGGGCCTTCGCGAAGCCGAGCTTGAGTTTTTCGGAGAACAGCAGCTCCTCGGCTTGCTGCTTCTGCTCCTGGATTTGGGCCGAGGTCAAGGCCATGAGGCTCCTCCTTGTTTGCCGCTTGCGGCTTGGCGCTCGCGTGGCGCCATGCGAGCGCTAAACGAAGACAACCGATCAATCCACCGCTCCGACGCGGGCGTCCTTCACCGTGTACAGAAACTCCTCCGCGTCGGTTGCGTTCAGGTGCAGTCGGCCGACGATGCGCACCAGGCCGCGGCGAAACGGCACCGTCGTCTCCGCCGGCATCTCGACGAAGATAATCCCGGTCGTATCCGGCATCTCGCAGTACCAGCAGCCGACCGGCGCCTCGATAAACAGGAACGCGCTCATGTTCGGGTCGTCGCGCAGCGGAAAGATGAACCCGGTGAGCGCGATCTGCTTCCCCTTCAACTCTTGCAGGTACTTCGGAAAGTTGACCTTGAACGGCCGCTCCAGGCTCGTCTCGCCGAACAATTCCCACGGCACGGGATTGACCCCCTTCGCATCGATCGCCGGCAGCGGCACGCTTTCCAGCTTCGAGACGAGCGGCCGGCGCGAGCGAAACGCCAGAGTTCCCGCGTGCTCCGGCGCGTGCTCCTCGCCGATCTTTGCTTGCGGCAACTTGTCGACGGCGTCGCGCAGCACGTGCCGATGTTTGCGGAGCGTGTCGCTGGCCATGCCGAACTGCACGACGCAGCCTTCCATCATGGCGGCGCCGCTGCGGAAATCGCCATGGGCGTTCGCCAGTTCCCCGAGCTGCCACAGCAGCGGCCCATCGGCGGGGAACCACAATGCGAGTTGCTGAGCGATCGCGACGGCTTTGGTAGGCAGCTTCTTCGTCTGGGCGGCGGCGAGCTTGCCGGGTTCGTAGGCGTCCTTGTCGTTGACGTAGCGGATGCCGAAGAGGTCGTCGAGTTCGCCCGGCTTGCTTTTTTGCCGCAGCCGCACGAGCTTGAGATGGGCTTCCTCGAACACCAGGAACTTGCCCGGCGCGAGGCGGACGGCGTCTTCAAGAGCGGACGCTGCTTGACGCAAGTCGCCCAGGAGTTGCCAGGCCGTGCCGAGGTTGGCGGCGATCGCGAAGTGATTGGCGTGCGCCCGCTGAGCCGTGCGCAAGACGTCGACGGCTTTTTCGATTTCGCCGAGGCGGATATAGAGGGCGCCGAGATCGGCAAGTTCGTCGGCGCCGAGCTTGGGGAGACGCGCTTGCAGCTTCGCAGCTTCCTCGCGATAGTGCGTTCGCAGCGGACTGGCTTCCGATTCGACTTTCGGCTTGACGGCGATGTTGCGCAGCGCCCGGTGATCGAGCAAGAACCCGCGCCACTGGGCCGGCAGCGACGCGTACTGTTCGCCGGAATAATAGAGGCCCGCGCGCACCGAGCCCGCAAGCAGCAACACCGACCAGCAGGCGACAGCAATGCGGAACATGCGACGAGCCCTCATTCTCTTTAGCTTATCAACCAAACACCGATCGTGAGAAGGCGAAGTTGACGAGCCGCGCACGAAGTAAGCGGCCCGCTTACTTCGTGCGCGGCTCCTTGGCATGAACGAGCAGATCGTCGTCGGCCCAGCCTCGTGAATCGGCGACGTCTTGCCAGAAGCGGCGATACCAGAGCTGTACCGTAACGCGTCCGGCGGCAGCGAACATAAACGTCCGCCGCTCGGGTTGCTCGGGTTGAAGCCGGGTGTCTTCGGTCTTGATGACCGGCAGCCAGAA
>JACQFG010000024.1 GCA_016200155.1 Planctomycetota bacterium
CTCGTCATGCACCCCGGCACGCCAACCGACGGCGATGACAAAGCAGGATTGCAGCGCATCACGTCGGCGCTCGATGAGGTACACGCGCAATGCACCGGTTGCAACGTCAAGGTGTTGCTTGAAACGACGGCCGGCCAGGGCAGGAGCCTCGGCTGGCGGTTCGAGCACCTGGCGGCGATCCTCGACGACGTCAAGGAATCGAAACGCCTCGGCGTCTGTCTTGACACGTGCCACGTCTTTGCCGCGGGTTATTCGCTGTTCCCGGCTGTCGAATACGAGAAGACGATGAGTGAGTTCGATCGGCTCATCGGCCTGGCGCGGATCAAAGTCTTCCACATGAACGACAGCAAGAAGCCGCTCGGCAGCCGGGTCGATCGGCATGAGCACATTGGCCAGGGACATCTCGGCATCGGCCCGTTCCAGCTGCTCGTCAATGACCCGCGCTTTGCGAAAGTGCCGATGATCATGGAGACGCCGAAGGAAGGGCCGAACGACGAGGACATGGACGTGGTAAATCTTGCCGCGCTGCGGAGCCTGGTCGGCGCAAAAACGGCCCGGGCGGCTCAAGTGGCTGCGCGCCGGCGTCGATAACCAAGGCAGGACGGAGCCTGCTCCGTCCGCCGCCGGCCAAGGACGAGGCCGACGGGGCCGGTCGAGAGGATGCGCAGCGTGCGTTCAAGGAGGGGAACGGCGCCGCGAACCCCGACTCTCGACAGGACGCCGCCGACGCCCCCGGTTGGCATCATCCCATCGGCACGCGGTTGCTTCGATCGCTGAAAAAACCCCGAACCGCCAGATTACCCTCTTCGAGATCTCCCCCAAGACTCGTGCGGTCCCCTGAGCACGCACTGGTGGAAGCAATTGCAACGCCGCCGATACGCAGCCCGCGTCTCGGCGGCTTTTTTTGTTGGATCATCACAAAATCATGAGTACAAAATCATTTGGTATTCATGATTTTGTGAAGGGCTCCTTACCATGCAACTGCAACGCATCCATGCCCGCGAGATTCTCGATAGCCGCGGCAATCCGACGCTCGAAGTCGATGTCGTTCTGGCGGATGGCGCCACCGGCCGCGCCGCCGTCCCGTCCGGGGCCAGTACCGGCGCTTACGAAGCCTGCGAGCTGCGCGACGGCAACAAGAAACGCTACCTCGGCAAGGGCGTCACCAAGGCGGTCGAGAACGTCAACAAGAAAATCGCGCCAAAGCTGCTCGGCATGAATGCGACTGGTCAGCTCGCCATCGATCGCGCCATGATCGACCTCGACGGCACGCCGAACAAATCGAAACTCGGCGCGAACGCGATCCTCGGCGTCTCGCTGGCCGTCGCCCATGCCGCGGCGGCGTCGGTCGGATTGCCGCTCTATCGCTACCTGGGCGGCACCAACGCCAAGGTCCTGCCGCTGCCGATGATGAACGTGCTCAACGGCGGCAAGCATGCGGACAGCACGGTGGATTTCCAGGAGTTCATGATTCAGCCCGTCGGCGCATCGTCATTCCGCGAAGGCCTGCGCATGGGGGCGGAGGTCTTCCACAGTCTCAAGAAGGTGCTGCACGATCGCCATCTCAACACCGCCGTCGGCGACGAGGGCGGCTTCGCTCCCGACCTGAAGTCGGCCGACGAAGCACTCGAGATCCTGACCAAGGCGGTCGAGGCCGCGGGTTACAAGCCGGAGCAGGACATCACCTTCGCGCTCGATCCGGCCTGCACGGAGTTGTTCGAAGAGGCCAAGAAGAAAGGCAAGGTCGGCTACTGCTTCTTCAAGAGCAAGCCCGACAAGATCGCCAGCAGCGATGAGATGATCGATCTATGGAAGGCCCTGTGCAAGAGGTGGCCGATCCGCTCGATCGAGGACGGCCTGGCCGAGGACGACTGGGCCGGCTGGCAGAAGCTGACGCGCGAACTCGGCGCCAAGATCCAGCTCGTCGGCGATGACCTCTTCGTCACTAACGTCAATCGTCTGCAGGAAGGCATCGACAAGAAGGCCGCCAACGCGATCCTCATCAAGGTCAACCAGATCGGCACGCTAACCGAGACGCTCGACGCCATCGAACTCGGCCGGCGCAACGGCATCAACTCCGTCATCAGCCATCGCTCGGGTGAGACGGAGGATGCGACCATTGCCGACATCGCCGTTGCCACCAACGCCGGGCAGATCAAGACCGGCTCGACGAGCCGCACCGACCGCATCGCGAAGTATAATCAATTGCTGCGTATCGAAGAAGGCCTGGGCGAACGAGCGCGGTACGGAATTTGACGTATCGCCGCTTGCGGCGTAGCAAAACCATCGCGCCGCGCGGGCGCTAAACGAAGACGGAACAAGGCCATGTGGCAGGACGTCCGCGACTACTGGCTGCCCTGGATGCTGTTCACCGCCTCGCTGCTGGCGGCCGCGGTGTTCGTGCTGCTGGTGAGCGCCGCGCCGCAGTGCCCTTTTGCCATTCCCGGGATCGAGCTTTTTGCCGACGACCCGGTGGTGCGCCGCTCGTCGATCGCCGCGGCGATTGGACTGGTCGTTACGGCATTCGTGTTCTTCCGTCCGCGGACCAAAAAGCCATCCGAGCCTGAGGCGTGAGCGAAGGTGTGTCAGACGGCACGGGATTCCACCATGTCCTGGCTCCTCGACAACACGATGACGTTCTCCATCCTGTTCGGCATCATCGCCGCGGCACTGGTGTATGCATGGTATTCGACTCGGCGAAACGTCTACCTTTATGGCGCCGGCAGCGCGATCGCCCTGATCGTGCTCCTTTGGGCGCTTACCCGTTTGATCGTCACCGACGCCCGGCAACTGGAAGACAACGTCCACGCGATGGCCGAGGCGGTCATGGCCGGCAAGACCGACGACCTGTTCAAGCACGTCTCGAAGGACTTCCGCTACCACGAGACGACGCGCGACGAGCTGAACGCCAGAGCGCGGAAGCAGATCGAGGGCCGCAAGGTCGCCGACATTCGCATCACCAAATTCAAGGTCGAAGAGGTGTCGCGCGAGAAGAAATTCGCCAGGACGAGCTTCCTGGCGTCCGGTTCGGGCGAAGGCTTTCAGTTTCTCTACCGCGTCGAGACGGACTTCATCCTTGAAGGCGACGCGTGGAAGCTGAAGACGATGCGGTTCTACAATCCGCTCGTCAATCAGGATCAGGAAATCCGTCTGCCGGGGATATGAGCTGAGCCCGAAGCGCAAGCGAGGGATGATTCGTCCGTCGCTTGCGCTTCAGGCTCAGATCGTCCACTCCCAGTCCTTCATCTTTTCCAGCATCACGGAGTGCGTCAGGTTGAAGTGCAGCGGCGTCACGGTGATGTAGCCTTCGCGCAGGGCGGTTTCGTCGGTGTCGGGGTGCGGGTCGGGGCAGCCGAAGTCGGGGCCGCTCCAGAAGTAGACGCGGCCGCGCGGATCGACACGGCGATCGAATTGCTCCTTGTAGGGCGCGACGTTTTGACGCACCACGCGAATGCCGCGGATTGGGCCCTTCTCGAGGCTCGGAATGTTGACGTTGAAGAGACTGCCGCGGCTCAACGGGTGCCGAACGATCTGTGCGACGACCTTGCCCGCGTACTCGGCGGCTTTTGCGAAATCGAGCGGCTTGGGCTTGGTGTACTGCAGTGAGACGGCGATGCTGGTGCACTGAAAGAACGCCCCCTCGATTGCGGCGGCGACCGTTCCCGAGTAGAGGACATTGATGCCGGAGTTCGAGCCGGCGTTCATGCCGCTGACGAGCAGGTCGGGCGGCTCCTTCAGCAGTTCCAGCAAGGCGAGCTTGACGCAATCCGCCGGCCGGCCTTCGACCGCCCAGCCCATCGGCTTCTGCTCGTCGTCGAGCACCTCCTGCGTGATGAGCGGCGTCAGCAGCGTGATCGAATGCCCGACGGCGCTCTGCTCGCCGACCGGCGCGACGACGGTGACCTCGCCGAGCTTTTGCAGCTCCTTGCGAATCGCCCGCAGGCCGGGAGCGTAGACGCCGTCGTCGTTGGTCAACAGTATTCGCATCACAGTCACCATAACCCTTCGTTCCCACGCTCCGCGTGGGAACGAGGATAAACCTATCTTACTCCTTCAGTTTCTTGCGGCGCAGCAAATGGTGATAATGCTGGGCAAAGCGATGGGCCTCGTCGCGCACATATTGCAGCAGCCGCAGCGCCGCCGAGTGTCGGCTGAGCCTCAGCGGTTCCGCGTCGTCGGGGCGATAGATCTCCTCCTCCTGCTTGGCGAGCGAGATCAGGCAGGGCGGTTCCTTGCCGAGCATCCGAAAGACTTCGAGGGCCGCGTTGAGTTGTCCCTTGCCGCCGTCGATCAGCAGGATGTCGGGAAAGACCTGCTCCTCCTCGCCGGGGCGCGGATTGCGGAAACGCCGGGCGATCACCTCGCGGATCGAGGCGAAATCGTCGACGCCTTCGACTGACTTGATCTTGTAACGCCGATAGTTCGGCTTGAACGGCAATCCGTCGATGAACGCCACCAGCGACGCGACCATATCGTCGCCGCCCAGATGGGCGATGTCGATTCCTTCGATGGTCCGCGGCGTTTCGGCCAGGCCCAACACCTTGCGCAGGCCCACCGAACCCTTGCGCGGCTCGATATGGAACACCTCGGGTTGCACGTCCTTGTCGACGTCACCGCGCCGTCCCAGGCTCTTGAGGGCGGCGGCCTCATCGCGCAGACGAGCCGCCTTTTCGAAATCGAGCTTCGCACTTGCCTCCTGCATGGCGGTTTCGAGTTCGGCGATCAGCTTCGCCTTGTGGCCTTCGAGCACCATGCACAGCCGGCGGATCTGCTTGCGGTACTCGTCGCGCGTCACGCGGAAGTTGCACGGCGCCGTGCACTGGTGGATGCTGTGCAAGATGCACGGGCGAAACCAGCGCCACTGCGGATTGTCCTGCTTGATGTCGAGGCCACAGGTGCGAAATTGAAAGACGCGCTGCAGCACCTGGATCGCCGCCCGCAAACTTTTGGCGCTGGTGAACGGGCCGTATAGCCGCACCCCCCGGCTCCGCGGCGTGCGCGTGAACTCGACGCGCGGATACTCTTCGCGCACGCGGATTTGCAGGTACGGAAACGTCTTGTCGTCCTTGAGTTCGACGTTGAAGCGCGGCTGAATGTCCTTGACGAGCCGGGCTTCCATCAAGAGGGCATCGACTTCCGAGTCAGCGGGAACGAAGTCAATGTCGGCAATCAGCTTGACAAGGTCGGCGGTGCGCGCTTCGTCAGCCGCAGCCTTGGTGAAATAATGCGAAGCGCGGTTGCGCAGGTTCTTTGCCTTGCCGACGTAGATGACACGCCCCTCGGCGTCCTTCATCAGATAGACGCCCGGCGCCGGCGGGAACTGGCGCGCTTTCTCACCGGGCGGCGTGGGTTCAGGAGTGGGGGCCTGGTCGGACAAGGATGTCTCCGTCAAAACGGCCAATACCAGGGCGGCGGCGTGCGGATGATGACCTGCTTGGCGTCGCCGTAGATGAAGGTTTGCAGCTTGCTGTTCGTGAGAGCGCGAAGACCGAGGATCGGTAATCGAGGCCAATCGCCCGGATGTACTGCAATTCCCTCGATGATACTCAGTTTGAATGGATCCGAATCCGAGTGGAGCCAAAGGCCCGCTTTGCAAAGCGGAATTTTTTCGCCCCTCTCTTTCACGTTGCGTAGCTTTTGCAAAGCTGCTACGTGAATTCCAGACCATCGCAATAGATGGGCTTCCGTTATCGTGAAGTTGTGATTGTGGCCGATGTCCAGTATTGCAGGGAGCCGCGGATTCTGCGTATCCCATTCCGAGCGTGGATCGGTCGAGACGCTGACCCACACAATAATTTGGAACGCTTTGATCTCGACGATTTCGCCGCAGATCGTTGTGGTAGTCTTCTCAGAATAATACGGCAGGTGCAGTTTCACGATTTCGGATATGGGTTGTTAACGGCTGGACCATAGAATTGACCGTCATCGTCGTCGTACTCGACGAACGAAAGACCGCCTTCTATTTCCTCTTCTTCCTCTCCGGTACGCGTAATCCACCCGATGTGGCACTCATGGACGGGCAGACCGCGCCGCCTACATTCCTGCACGACCTCGGTTTCCGACTCGGCGATACCGATTTGCTCATCACCGCAGTAGCCAACGCACCAACCGTCGTATTTTGGGTTTGCCAAGAGCTCGGGCAGGGCCCGCAAAAAAGCATCTCGCGAGCGAACAACTCCTGCGGCCGTTTCAGATTGTCTCAAGGTGTCCATGCCAATATCCTACCATGCCTCATCCCCACCGGTCAACCGTCATTGCGCCGCCACACGCGCCTTGATGCGTCTCACAGCGGCGGCGGCATCTCGCCGGACATCCTCATCGACCTCCTTGTCGGCGAGATGCTCCAGCAGCTTCTGCGCGTCCGGCGCCGTCATGTGTTCCAGCGCGGCCAGGACGCGTTGCGCCCGCAGCCTCGGGTCGCCGTCGTCTTCCGAGAGGGGCCGCAGCAGCGCTTCGAGGCGGGCCTTCGTCTCGGCCGCCGGGTTCTTGGACAACGCCCGGCGCAGCTCGGCGGCCGCGCTCTTGCCCAGCTTTGACAGCGACTTCGTCGCATCCTCACGCACCGCGAAGTCTTCGTCATCGAGCTGCGCTATGAGCGCCGTGATCATCTTCGCATTCGGTAGTTCGCTGATGCGCAGGCGATCCTCCAGGAACGGGAGCGCCTTCTTGTCGAGCACCATCAGCGACCAGACCGCGTGGCCTCCGGTCGTGCCTGCCGTGGTCGCCAGGTCCTTCCAGTGTTTCTTCAGGTCGGCATCGGCGATGACATCGGCGGGAGTCTTGTATCGAAAATAGTGAGCCATGAGAGTTGCTTGGGATTGTGGTGCGGGCGTCTCGCCGGCACCACAATGGCCACACGATAGACAGGAGGCAACCATGCGACTGGGTGACTTTGAACTAACAACAATCTCCGGCGGGAGCTATTGGATTGACGGCGGATCGATGTTCGGTGTCGTGCCGC
>JACQFG010000273.1 GCA_016200155.1 Planctomycetota bacterium
CTGGCGCAGCGTTTCCACGACCTTGCGGTCCATCAATTGAAACTCGCCCGCGTCGACCGGCACATCGATGTCGGCCATGCCGCGCACCAGTCGATAGAAGATGCTTCGGGCGGTCCGCATCAGGATGCCTTCCTCGCGCTCGGCGCGGATGCCGTAGACGATTTCGTTGCCTTCTTCCCAGTGCTTGACCAGCTCCGGAATGACCTCGGGCGGATCCTGCATGTCGGCGGGCAGGAACACGAGCACCGCGTCACCGGTGGTTGCCAGGACGCCGTTGTAGTTAGAACGCAGCGCCCCGAAGTTGCGGGCGTTGACGATGACCTTGACGCGCGGATCCTGAGCGGCCAAGCCCCTGAGCAAAAGCACGGTGTTGTCCGACGAATCGTTGTCGCAAAAGACGTGCTCGTAGTCGTACTTCGCCAGCGGCCCTTCAAAGAGCGCTTTGACGGCGAGGTAACATGCCGTCACGTTCAATTCCTCATTGAAGCACGGCGTGACGATGCTGATTTTCTTTTTCATGATTCGAGTCCCTGGACGTTTACGTTTAGCGCTCGCATGGCGTCGCGCGAGCGCTAAACGTAAACATCAATCCGCCACCGATTCCACCACCTCGACGATGCGCTCCAGCGACAAGCCATGCCGCCCGCACAAGTACGCCTGCGAGCCGGCGCACAACGTCGGCTCCGGTTGCAGCCGCAGGGGCACGAAGCGAACGCCGAGCCCCGCCTGGGCCAGACATTCGCCCACCAGCGTGCCCAGTCCGCCCGGCCCATGCTCCTCCAGCGTGATGATTTTTCCAGTCCGTTTCGCTTCCACAACGACGCGCTCGGCATCGAATGGCCGCAATGTCGGCATCGACAGCACGCGGATCGACACGCGCCGCGCCGCCAGGATGTTGGCAACCCGCACCGCCGTCTCCAGCATGCCGCCGGTCGAGATCAGCGTCGCCTGCGTGCCGTCGACCACTTGCACTGCCTTGCCGAATTCAAACGTCGGCTCGCCTTGATGCACGATCGGTTCACCCGCCTTGCCGAGCCGCAGGTACCCGGGGCCCGACTTATCCACGAGCGTGCGTGTCGCCCAGCGCGTCTCGACCGGATCGCCGGGGGCCATCACCGTCATGTGAGGCAACAGCGACATGACGCCGAGGTCCTCGACGCCGTGATGCGTGTAGCCGTGTCCGCCGTACGCCAGCCCGCAGCCGACCGCGACGATCTTGACACTGAGGTTGTGATAGCAGACGTCGTTGCGGACCTGCTCCAGGCAGCGCAGCGTCGGAAAGTTCGCGATCGAGTAGACAAACACGACCTTGCCCGTCATCGCCAAGCCCGCGGCTACGCCGACCATGTTCTGCTCGGCGACGCCCGCGTTGAGATAGCGGTCCGGAAACTTGCTCGAGAATTTTTCGAGCACCGAGTAGCCGAGATCGCCCGTGAGCAGCCAGACGCGCGGATCGCGCTCGGCGACCTGCACCAGGGTTTCAATGAACGACGTCCTCATTGGCCGCACCCCAGTCCGGCCAGCGCTTCGGCCAATTGCTTGGCATCGGGCGATTTGTAATGCCAGGCGAGCTGATCTTCCATGTAGGCGACGCCCTTGCCCTTGATCGTGTGCGCGAGGATCACTTTCGGCTTGCCCGCATGATCCGCGTGCAGTGCTGCCTGAATCGCGTCGTGATCGTGGCCGTCGATCGCGATGACGGTCCAGCCGAAGTCGCGCCACTTGTCGGTGAGCGGTTCGAGGTCGAGCACGTCCTTGACGCTGCCGAAGCTTTGGATCTTGTTGTAATCGACGAGGGCCGTCAGCGAATCGAGCTTGTGATGCCCGGCGAATAGGATCGCTTCCCAGTTGGAGCCTTCGTCGAGCTCGCCGTCGCTGACGATGACGAAAGTGCGAGGGACCGTAGACGTCACGCTCCGCGTGACGATTTCCTCACGCGGAGCGTGAGGTCTACCATGAGCCAATGCCAGCCCGCAGCCGACCGGCAAGCCGTGGCCGAGCGAACCCGTCGACAGTTCGACGCCTGGAACGTGGTGGCTGACGTGTCCTGTCAGCGGCGACCCGTCCTGGCTGTAGGTGATTAGATCGGCGACCGGGAAGAAGCCTCGTTCAGCAAGCACCGCGTACAGGATGGCGGCGCCGTGCCCTTTGCTGACGATCAGGCGGTCACGCTCGGGCCAGCGCGGATTAT
The DNA here is from genome assembly GCA_016200155.1 of Planctomycetota bacterium. GTDB lineage: Bacteria > Planctomycetota > Planctomycetia > Gemmatales > Gemmataceae > SIAQ01. The sequence continues at coordinate 2,192 of JACQFG010000273.1, forward strand.
TCGGATCGACGCGCAGATGCGAGCCATACAGCACCGCGAGCAGGTCGGCCATGGACAGGCAGCTGCCGACGTGCGACGCTTTCGCTTTCGCGATCATGCGCAGGGCGTGGCCGCGGATCGTTTGCGCCAGTTTGATGGTGTCGGTTGTCATAATATTCCCCGCCGCTTGCGGCTTAGCGTTCGCGTGATGCCACGCGAACGCCTAAGCCGCACGCGGCAGATTAATCACTTCAGCAACGCGCGAATCTGCTCGCACACGTACTGAACCTCCTCGCGCTTCAAACACACGCCGCTCGGCATGTTGATCGCCCGGGCGCCGATGCGCGTGCCCCGCGGCTGCGGCGCTTGCTTCACGGGCCAGATCGGATACTGACTGATCGCGGGAAACACGTCGCGCGTGTCGATGTTGCGCTTCTTCAGTTCCGCTCGCAGCGTCTCCCGGCTCAGCGGGCTCGATTCCTCCAGGTAGATGCTGGTCATCCAGTAGATGCTGCGCGTGCCGGCCGGCTCGCGGTTCAGCCTTACATGCGGCACGCCGCGCAACCCCTCGGCATACCAGCCGAAGATGCGGCGCTTGGCCTCGACGAGTTCGTCGACGCGCTCGAGCTGGCCCAGGCCGATCGCGGCTTGTACATTCGACATCTTGTACTTCCAGCCGTTGGCGTCGATCCAGAACGATCCGGGCACCCGGCCCTGGTCCCAGATCTTGAGGGCACGCTGGTACAACTCGGTATCATTCGTCAGCAACATGCCGCCTTCGCCGGTGACGAGCAGCTTCGCCCCCTGAAAGCTGAAGCAGCCGAAGTGCCCGAACGATCCGGTCCGCTTGCCTTCGAACTCCGCGCCGATCGACGGAGCGGCATCCTCGACGACGAACAGGTTATGCGCCTTCGCCACATCGAGAATGCGATCCATGCGGGCCGGCTGACCATAAAGATGGACGGGGATGACCGCCTTCGTTCGCGGCGTGATCTTCGCGGCAACCGAGTCGGCATCGAGGCACCACGTGTCTTCTTCGACGTCGGCGAAGATCGGCGTCGCCCGGGTGTACAGCACGGCGTTCGCCGTCGCCACCCAGGTCAGCTCCGGAACGATGACCTCGTCGCCCTTGCCGATGCCGAGCGCGAGCAGCGACAGGTGCAAGGCGCCGGTGCAGCTCGACGTGGCCAGGGCGTGCTTGACGCCGATGTAGTCTGCAAACGATTGCTCGAACTTGCGGAGATATTTGTTCCACTCGTTGTTCCAGCCGTGCCGGGCTGCATCGAGGGCATAGGATGCCTCACGCGCCGAGATCGAAGGGCCGGCGGTCAGGATCATCTTTTCGCCGCTGCACTTTCGTTGCGGACGATAGGTCATGCGCAGAAAGTGCGTGTCGGCTTTTTCGCCGCCGGCCGTCGGTTTGTAGGTGACGTTCGAACCGTTCTGATGCTTCGTCAACGGCAGCAGGCGATCGCGGACGAAGCCGAGCTTTTCGTAGAACGCGATGGCATGCGTGTTCGACTCGAAGACACGCAGATAAATCTCGCGCGGGCCGAGCTTTTCTTCGGCCCAGTCAATGAGGGCGACCATGCCTCGCTTCATGATGCCCGGATCGCCGGCCTTGATGCCGCGGACGATGTTGTCCATTTCCAGCGAGGCGTCGTCGTTGATGGCGCTGGCGAAACCCATGTGCCCGACGGCCCGGCCGAACTTGTTGACGACGAGGAACAGCATGCGATCCGTCGCCGCCAGAACGCGATCACGCAGCCAGGCCTGCGTGCTCGCGGGGGTAGCGACGAACTGGCTCGGGTAAGCGGTAACGTCGGCGTTGCGCCACGCGGTCAGGTCGGCGATGAGCGCGTCGTCGTCCACGTGCAGGTCGCACGTCGGCACGAGGAACCCGCCGTCGGGCAGCCGCAGGGCCTTGGCGTAGAGGTCATCGAGGTGCGTGGTGCGCTTGAAGAACTCGAAACTGCGCGTGGCGGCGCTGTTGTAGGTCGCGACGCTGCGGTCGAACTTGATGGGGATGGACATTGGCATATTCCCTGTTCCCCGTTTTCGTTTAGCGCCCGCATGGCGCCACGCGGGCGCTAAACGAATTCGGAACTACATCATCCGATGAAACACATCAATCACGTAATCCAGCCGCGCTTCATCCAGGCCCGGATAGACGCCGATCCAGAACACGTTGTTCATGATGAAGTCGGTGTTCTTCAGATCGCCCACGACGCGCCGTTCGATGTCGGCATACGCGGGTTGCCGCAGCAGGTTGCCCGCGAACAGCAGGCGCGTCTGGATGCGCTGGCGTTCGAGCGCTTGTACGACGTCGTTGCGTGTCAGTTTCGAGCCGGGGCGGACGGCGATCGGGAAGCCGAACCAGCTTGGGTCGGAGCCGTGGGTCGCCTCGGGCAGGATGAAGTGTTCTTCGAGGTCGCGCAGGCCTTCGTACAGGTAGCGGAAGTTGCGGCGCCGAGCTTCGATGAACGCCGGCAGCTTCTTGAGCTGGGCGACGCCGACCGCGGCCTGCATGTCGGTGACCTTCAGGTTGTAGCCGATGTGCGAATAAGTGTACTTGTGATCGTAGCCTTGCGGGAGTTGGCCGAGCTTCCAGCAGAAGCGTTTGCCGCAGGTGTTGTCCTTGCCCGGATCGCACCAGCAATCGCGGCCCCAGTCGCGGAACGATTCGGCCAGCGTCTTGAGGATGGGTCGATCGGTCAGCACGCAGCCGCCTTCGCCCATCGTGATGTGATGAGCAGGGTAGAAGCTGCACGTCGCCAGATCGCCGAAGGTGCCGACCGCCTGGCCGCGATAGGTCGAACCGGCGGCATCGCAGCAATCCTCGATCAGCCACAGGCCGTGCTTCTCCGCGAACGCATGGACCCGGCCCAGATCGTACGGATTGCCGAGCGTATGCGCGATCATGATCGCCTTCGACTTCGGCGACAGGGCGGCTTCGAGCTGATCGACATCGACGTTGTAGGTCGGAATCTTGACATCGAGGAAAACGGGAACGAGCCGATTCTGGATGATCGGGTTGACCGTCGTCGGAAAGCCGGCGGCGACGGTGATGACTTCATCGCCGGGCCGCAGCTGGCGATCGCCGAGCTTGGGCGAGGTCAGGCAGGTCAGGGCGATCAGGTTCGCGGAGGAGCCGGAGTTGACGAGGATGGCGTGGCGCAGGCCCCAGAAGCTCGCGAACTCGCGCTCGAACTGGGCGGCGTATCGGCCCGTCGTCAGCCAGAAGTCGAGCGAGCTATCGACGAGGTGGACCATGTCGTCGTCATCGAACACGCGGCCGGCGACAGGCACCGGCGCGGCGCCGTCGAACGGCTTGGCCGGGAAGGCGACGCGATGATACTCGCGGACCAGGTCCAGGATCTCAGCCCGAAGTTGTTGTTGCGTTTTGCTCATGGTCCTGTTTTCGTAGGGACAAGCGGCCTCGCTTGTCCCTGAACAATCCTCATCCCGGCGGTACGGGGACAAGCGAGGCCGCTTGTCCCTACGACAAATCGGCCGCGTGTTTGGTGCGAATGGTCGGCGTGTCGGCCAGCGAGGCGACAAAATCGCGGTACCAGCGGGCCGTCGCTTTCAACCCCTCGTTCAACGTGAACAGCGGCCGCCACTTCAGCAGGGTCCGTGCTTTCTCGGCACTGAGGAATTGCTTGCGGATCTCGTTGTTGGCTTCGTTGCGGACTTCGGGAGTCAGGCTGCTGTCCATGACCCTGGAAACCTCGGCGACGATGTCGAGCACGGTCACCGGCTTTTCGTTGGAGAAGTTGAACCCGTGCCCGCGCAGCTCGTTGGGCCGGGCGGCGAGCTGTTCGGCCAGGTGCATGTAGGCGGCGGCGCCATCCTCGACGTAGAAGTAATCGCGGACGAACTGGCCGTCGGAGCGGATCACCGGACGTTCGTTGCGCAGGATGGAGCGGATGGTGCCGGGGATGATGCGGTTCCAGTTGAGATCGCCGCCGCCGTAGAAGTTGCCGCAGCGGGTGATGACGACGGGCGTGCCATAGGTGTTGGCGTAGGTCTGAGCGATCAGGTCGGCGCACGACTTGCTGACGTCGTAGGGATGCTTGCCTTGCAGCGGCGTGCTCTCATCGTAGGGCAGATGCTCCTGATCGCCGTAGGCCTTGTCGCTCGACGCAAGCACGATCTGCTTGACCTTGGGCGAACGCCGGCACGCTTCGAGCAGGTTCCAGGTCGCCTGGATATTGGTCTCGAACGTTGAGATCGGATTGCGATTGGCGATGCCGACGATGGTCTGGGCGGCGAGGTGGACGACGGTGTCGATCTCGAACTCGCCGAGGACGCGTTCCAGCAGGTCGCGATCGCGGACATCGCCGCGGACGACGGTGGTCTGATCGAGCACGCCGGAGCGAACAGCTTCGGATGCCGGTACCCAGTCGCGGACCAGGGTGACGACGTCGGCCTGGGCGGCGCGGAGCCGCTTGACCAGCCAGCTGCCGACGAGGCCGGTGGCGCCGGTGACCAGCGTGGGCCGATCGCGCCAGAAGGCAACGTTTATTCCCAGACTTTCCATGGCGCTCTCCCGGATTCCCAAAGTTCGTTGAGGTACTGGTATTCGCGATAGGTATCCATCGGCTGCCAAAATCCTTCATGACGATGGGCAAAGAGATTGCCGGAGGAAGCGAGGTTTCGGAGCGGCTTTTCTTCAAGCGGTTCACCCACACTTAGATAGTCG
>JACQFG010000274.1 GCA_016200155.1 Planctomycetota bacterium
CATCATCTTCGTCGACTACGGTCCGCCGACCTGCAAGTTGATGGGCCAAACGACCGATGGAACCGGTATGCCAACGTCAAAGGGCTGGGAAGTCGAAGTCGAGCCGATCTGATGTCTTCGTTTAGCGCCCGCCGAATGCCTCGAGTTCGCTCACTCTTATTGCAACGGTGTTCCCATGAATGTAAACGAACACGAAATCCCTGGCCCCGATCAAGCTGTGACGGCGGAGAATTACGGCGAGGACGTGCCGGCGTGGGAAGAGATCGCGCCGGGCCGCTTCATGCCGCGGCGCGTGCGCGGCAGTTGCCACGGCCGCGTGCTGGGGTGAACGTTCACGGTGGTGCCCGGTCCGGGCGATAAATCACAATCAACGGAAGCCCCGGGGTGAGGTACTCCGAACCCCGGGGATCCCAGGGGTTCGGGAGTACCCTCACCCCTGGGCTTCTTGATGGAATTTTCATGAGCCTGATCATCGTCAAAAACGCCACGTGTACCTTCTGCGGCTGCGTGTGCGATGACATCGAGCTGCATGCCGACGGCGAGAAGATCGTCGAGACCAAGCGTGCGTGCAGCCTCGGCGAATCGTGGTTCAAGCACCACACCGCCGAACGCCTTTACCCCGACGCCCTCATAGACGGCCATCCCGCCACGGTTGACGACGCCGTCGAACGCGCGGCCGATTACCTCGTCGCCGCTGACATGCCGCTCGTCTATGGCCTGAGCAACGTCACCTGTGAAACGCAGCGCGAGGCAGTGTCGCTGGCTGAATTGGTCGGCGGCGTCATCGATAGCCACACGTCGCTCTGACACGGGCCAACCGAAATCGCTGCCCAGTTGGGCGGTAAAGTCACTTGCACGCTCGGCGAAGTCAAGAACCGCGCCGATTTCATGATCTACTGGGGCGGCAACCCCGCGGAATGCCATCCCCGGCACTTCACGAAGTATTCGCTCACGCAGAAGGGCAAGTTCATCCCGAACGGCCGCAAGGACCGCACGATGGTCCTCGTCGATATCCGCGAGACGCCGAGCGCCAAGGCGGCCGACCTGTTCTTGCAGGTCCGCCCCGGCAAGGATTTCGAGCTGGTCACGGTACTGCGGGCCGTCGTCAAAGGGCAGCGCGTCGACGAAGCCTCGGTCGCCGAGACCGGCATCACGATGGACCAGGTGAATGATCTCGTCGCCCAGATGAAGGCCGCCCGCTTCGGCGTCATCTTCTTCGGCATGGGCGTATCGATGACGCGCGGCAAGCACATGAACTCCGCGGCCATCCTCATGCTCGCCGCCGAAATGAACGCCTTCACCAAATTCGTCGCCATGCCGATGCGCGGGCACGGCAACGTCACCGGCTCCGACGTCGTCATGCGCTACACCACCGGCTACCCGTTCGGCGTCAGCCTGTCGCGGGGCTACCCGCGCTTCAATCCCGGCGAGTTCTCGACCGTGGACCTCCTGGTGCGCGGCGACATCGACGCCTGCCTGGTGCTCGGCGCCGACCCCGGCGCAACGATGCCGCAGCCCGCGATCGATCACATGGCGAGAGTGCCGACGATCGTGCTCGACCCGAAGGTGACGCACACGAGCCGCCTGGCCCGCGTCCACATCACGACCGCGGTGACCGGCGTCAGCGCTCCGGGCACCGTGTACCGCATGGACGAGGTCCCGCTGCCGCTGCGGCCGGCGTTGAAATCGCCGTACCCGACGGACGAGGAGGTCGTGCGGCGCATTCGCGAGGCCGTCAAGCGTCGGCCGGCGTGGCTGCCACAGCGGAATGGGAAGGCGGTTGGATAAGGTTCGGCTAGGATGAGAGAGGAGGAGAACATGGTTGGCGAAATCACATTGATTGATCGCGGTCGGGGCTTGCAACTTCCGAAGAGCCGCATTACGGTAATGGACTTGGTGCAGTATTTCCGGCACAACTGGTCCTACGACGAAATCATCAAGAACATCCCGTCACTGACACATGCCGAAATTGCCGTGGTGGAAGCCTATTATCGCGAGCACAAAGAAGAGTTGGACGAAAAAGACCGCCAAGTCGATGCGTATCGGGAAGAGCAGGCGAGACTCCAGGCCATCCGTTTTCCGATTCCCGACGAAACCAGGGAAGAAAAGCTGGCTCGTTTCCGGAAGCTCCTCCAAAAGCGTCAGCAGGAGAAAAACGGTGAAGGGAATGGATTTCAGTGATATCATGTCATTGATAAGCGACCGAGGACTGGAAAGGATGGTGGATCATGGCCGTCGTCGATAATCCGAACCCACCGCATACTGCGAATGGCGATACGGAAGTCCGGCGTCTCGAATCGGCTGTGCGTGAACTCGAAGGCGAATGCGGCAGACTGCGCGAAGCACTGGCCAAAGCTCAATCGGAGCGCGAAACCTATCGGCAGCTGTTCTTGCAAGAAGCCCGCGAGCGGCGGGAGTTTGAAGATCTGGATATCCCCACGCTGGAACGCATGTCAGCCGGTCCCGTTGAAAAGCTTTGATGCGCGAGGACCAAGACATGACCGCCCTCAAGATGGACTGGGCCACTCCAGCGAAAAAGCAATTCGACGAATTGCACCAGCGCGCAACGGCAACGTCCAAACTTGATGAGTTTCTTTCCGCGCACAAGGAGTTGATGAAAATACTCGCCGACTTCGAACAAGCGATTGCAAAAAGCGATCCGCTCTACAACACGAAAAAGCCAGGCGGCGTGGTTCGCCACATTCTTCATCGATTCCTCTCGGTAACGTTCTACCTCTTTCCTGAAAAGCGAATCGGCTGGATCACAAAGTACCAAGCGGTTCCAACCACGTGGCCGTTCTAACAACGTCAAAGAAATGAAGCTATCGTCCTGTTCGGCGATGGTGGGAACATGATCTACTGCGAAACGCCGACACTGGAACAATGGATCGCGCCGCCGCAAGAGGACCTGCCTCGGCCGACGTGGACAAAATTGATTGCCGATCGTTTCTTGATTTCTAACTCTTTGGAGTATGCTGATTGGCACGCGAGTCCCGCGCAGCCCCTTGTCTGCGAGACTTGTTGGAATCCAGGTTGTTCGCAGGCTGGTCTGGCGAATATCGTTAGGCTGGGTGATCAACTTCTCTGGTTGCCGCCACGAATGCAAGCGAATTCACCACTGAGTGAAGTCAATTTCATCGCGGAACCAGTTTTGATGCCGGTAGTCACGTGGGCCAAATTGCGAGAAACAATATCCAACCTTCCAGCAGCTACGACCTTTGCACGAGCAACGCTCGGCGATCTCGCACCGCTTTGGCTGCACGAGATACCACGGAACGGGAAAATTCGAAAAATCGAAGACATCGCCTCCTGGCTGCGAAGCGCGCTGGCATCAGACCCACTCGATCTAGACGTAGCAAAGCTGACGGTGGCCGCATTGGTCGATTGGATTTGCTCGAATCATGAGCAAACTGCTGAGGGACGAATCTTGAGACAGGCGGCTTGCGGGAACGCCGTCAACACGTTCTATTTTGACGGTTACGAATGGCCTTCCTACCTGGACGGGAATGCGCATTCCTTCGCTTGTGGGGGAGAGTGGATATTCGTGGAAGGTGCAACGTCGTAAGCTGTCCACCAGGGCTTGGTTTGTATGCGTTATGAGGTGTAACCGGATGCTTCGCATCAAAGGCGGAAAAGTCTACGACCCCGCCAACAACATCAACGGCGTCATCAAAGACATCTGCATGGACAACGGCAAGATCGTCGCCGATGTCGACGGCGGCCGCACCCTCGACGCGACCGGGCGTATCATCTTCCCCGGCGGCGTTGATATCCACACGCATGTTGCCGGGGCGGCGCTCAACTTCGCGCGGGCGATGACGCCGGAGAACCAGCGGGCCGCGTCGAAGTTCATGCACACGGCCGACACGCGCGCCGGCATCGGGGGGCCGACGCCGACCACGTTTGCGACCGGTTATCTCTACGCGGGCATGGGCTACACCACCGTTGTCGAGGCGGCGGTGCCGATCCTCTCCGCGAAGCACACGCACGAGGAGCTGCGCGATACGCCGATCGTCGATAAGGCTTGCTGCCTTTTGATGGCGAACAACGAGATCGTCATGGACCTGCTCGAAAAAGGGGAGCACGAGCGGGCCAAGGATGTCGTCGCCTGGCTCGTCTGGGCAGCCAAGGCGTATGGCGTCAAGGCGGTCAACCCCGGCGGCGTCACCGCGTGGAAGTTCGGCAAGGACGCCAAGGTCATGTCCGAGCCCGTTCCCGGCTACAGCAGCATCACGCCTGCCCAGATCGTCAGCGGCCTCGCCAAGATCATCGATGAACTGGGTTTGCCTCACCCGCTGCACCTGCACTGCAACAACCTCGGCGCTCCGGGCAACGTCGCCACCACTCTCGAAACCATGAAGGTGCTCGAAGGTAACCGCGCCCACATGGCCCACCTGCAATTCCACTCCTACGGCGGCGACGACTGGCACACCTTCCGCTCCGAGGCGACGCAGATTGCCGATTACTTCAACAAGCACAAAAACCTCACCTGCGACGCCGGCGCCGTCCTCTTCGGCAACGCGGTCACCATCACCGCCGACGGGCCGTGGCAGCACCTGCTCTATCAACTGACAGGCCGCAAGTGGGGCAACCTCGACGTCGAAAACGAAACCGGCTGCGGCATCGTCCCTTACACCTACAAGGGCTCGAACCTCGTCAACGCCGTGCAGTGGGCGGGCGGCCTCGAATTGCTGTTGCTCATCGACGACCCGTGGCGCATCTTCCTGACGACCGATCATCCCAACGGCGCCTGCTTCTGGCGTTATCCGGAGATCATCCATCTCTTGATGCATGCCGACGTCCGCAAGGAGCGCGTCAAGAAGCTGCCCGCCAAGGCATTGAGCCGAATCGTGCTCGGCGATCTCGATCGGCAATACTCGCTTTACGAGATCGCGATCATCACGTCGGCCGGCCCGGCGCGCGCCCTCGGTCTGAAGCAGAAGGGGCATCTGGGTATCGGGGCCGATGCGGATATCACGATCTTCAACGAGAACCCCGACGGCGAGCTGATGTTCCGCTACCCGCGTTACGTCATTAAATCCGGCGAGATTGTCGTCGAGGAAGGCGACATCAAGAACCCGCACGACGGCCGCGAGTTCGTCGTCAAGCCGGCGTATGACCCGAAGATCGAGGATTTCCTGCGGCCATTGTTCCAGCAGGTGTATACGATGTCGTTCGAGAATTATCCCGTGGAGCTGGAACGCGTGCACGGGATCGAGGTTGCGGAGCCAAAAAACAGCCACGGATGAAACACGGAAGAAACACGGAATTGGGAAAATACCGCCATTTCTTTCCGTGTTGCATCCGTGTTGCATCCGTGGCTGAATTCGAATTGAATGTAGCCATGATCGTATTGACCCTCAAAGAACAACCGACGGTCCCGCTCGAGGCGGAGAACATCTGTCCCGATGTCGTGGCGATGTTAACGCATGATGCCGTCCGCGCGTTGCCGGTATATCACGGCAAGCGTCAATGCCGGCTCGACGACTTCTTCGATGTCGAAGGGGAAAAAAGCGACGAGCTGGAAATTCACGGCGATGCGGCCAAGGTGAAGTGGATCGGCCGAGACATGACGCGCGGGCGCATCAAAATCGTTGGCAACGCCGGCATGCACCTGGGTGCGCACATGAAAGGTGGGGCCATCGAGGTGACCGGCAACGCCTCCGACTGGATCGGCGCCGAGATGACCGGCGGACTCCTTCGCGTTCATGGCAACGCCGGCGGACAGGCCGGCGCCGCCTATCGCGGCAGCCTCGCGGGCATGACCGGCGGGACCATCCTCATCGGCGGCACGGCAGGGCTCGAAGTCGGCATGCGCATGAAACGCGGCATCATCGCCGTCGGCGGAGCGGTGCGCGATTTCGCCGGCCTGCAAATGAAGGGGGGC
>JACQFG010000287.1 GCA_016200155.1 Planctomycetota bacterium
AAACCCGCGTTCTGGCGAACGCGGCTACGAATCAACTGCTCAGCAAATTATGACACGGACGTCTAGTAATCACTTGGCGTCGAGCTTCTTGATCTCCGCGTGGTTCAGCAGGTAGGTGCGCCGGCCGTCGGCGAAAGCACGCAGGTTCGAGCGCGACATGCCGCCTTCCTCGGCGAGCGCGTTCTTGAACTCGACCAGCGAGGAAAGCCGGCGCGTATCCAGCTCGACTTCCTTTTCGATGAGCTTGCGATAGCCGTCGATGACCGGCTTGAGCTTGGTCCAGTCGAGCTGATCGTTGGCGATGGTGCGCATGTTTTGCAGGTACTTGGTGCGCAGGCTCGGCACGCTGAGCAGGCGATAGAGCGGGGTGCGTGCGTTGTTGACGCCGATGAGCGGGTCGAGAGCATAGCCGCCGCCCTTGCCGAGTCCGCCGCCGGGGAAGCCGCCGCCCTTGGGGCCGCCCTTGCCGCCGCCCATGGGTTGAAACGTCTCGTTGGTGTCGTAGGGGATCACGTGGAACTTCCCCTTGGGATCGCGATACAGGCTGTAATCGCTGGCCCGCGTCCAGTAGCCGTCGTCGTTGATCGACGCGTTGTCGAGAGCGAGGAACCAGAGCGCTGCATCGATGTCGAGGATCGGCCGCAACGCCGCCTCGAGTTTGTCGATCGGCGTCTTGTTCAGCACGCGGCACAGCTCGATCAGGGCTTTCCAGTCGTCGTCGTTGTCCTTGCTCTTGATCTCGTAGTGGCGTTTGTAATCAGCGATGTTGTCGCTGTAGTAGGCCAGGCCCGCATTGGCGCCGGGGTGGCCCGGGATGCGCCAGCGGGCGCCCTTGGTCGTGTTGTAGTTCTCCTTGAGGAACTCCTTGTTGAACTGCTGCTGGTTGGCGAAGATGCCCCAGCTCTCGCCGTTGATGACGACCTTGACGAAGTTCGCCTGCGGGGCGGGAATGTATTTGCGCGACATGTTGCAGTAGAGGACCGAGTGCATGAACGTCGGGTCCTCGGCGCCGTTCAAGAGGTTGAGCGTCTTGTAGCTGTAGAGGCGCTGCTTGGCGTCGACAAAATCGAGGTTGAGTCCGAGCGAGTGCTTGTACCCCGGCGGCGCCATGAAGTAAGAAGAGTTGCCGCGAAAGTGGACGCCGACGTTGGGATATTTTTTGCCGTCGACGGTGATGGTCGCGGGCACCTGGACGTCGGTGTGGTAGAAGTCGGCGAGTTCGGCTTCCCAGTCGGTCTTGTTGTCGAAGTCGATGAAGATGGTGCGCAGGACGGACGTGTCGTAGAACTTGGCATCGGGATAGTTCTTGACGTCCTTGGGCTCGACCTTGGGCCCGGGCTTGGCAGGATCGCGTGCGCCGCCTTTGCCGAAGCCGCCGCCGAACCCGCCGGGCGGAGGCAGGAACTTGGCGATGCCGGCCGCGACGGCGGGTTCATCGAGCTTGCCGGTCTTGTCGGTGTCGAGTTCGGTGAAGAGCGTTTCCGCGGCCGTGGTCAATTCGGCGAGGGTGACCTTGCCGGTCTTTTTGGCGTCGGCCTTCTTGATAATCTCGCCGGCGAAGAGGTTGCCGAGCGGTGGCGGCCCGAAGCCGCCCTTGGGTGGGCCCTTGCCGCCCGGAAAGCCGGGCGCGGGGATAATCTTGGTCAGGGCCTCGCCGAGCTGGGCTTCGTCGAGCGTGCCTTTTTTGTCCTTGTCGGCGTCGGTGAAGAACTTCTTGACACCGGCAATGAATTCGGCCCTGGTGAGCTTGCCGTCCTTGTCCGAGTCGAGGGTTTCGAGGAGCGGCTTGGCGAAATTGGGCCCGAAGAAGCCCTTGCCCTTGCCGGGGCCGCCCTTGCCGCCGAAGCCTTTGCCGCCGCCTTGGGTCTTGATGAACTCGCGGGCGGCCTTGCGTTCCTCGGCGTCGAGGCGTCCGTCGCCGTCCTTGTCGAACTTCTCGACGAGCTTGCGGCGTCCCTTCATGCCGAAGCCGCCGCCGCCGAACGGGAAGTCCTTTTTGCCGAACTCTTTCTTGTCAGGTTGCTTCTTCTCGTCCTGCTCGTCTTGAATCGCCAGCAAGGGCGTGACGATGATGAAGCTCGACAGGCAAAGCAGCCAGGTTCGGTGACGCATTCGTTACCTCGTTGAGTGGGGGGAGATTCAGGCAATCTTCTGGGTGTAGTGTACCGGGCAACTATGAAGCCACGATGAAGCCGGAGAAATTTGGAAAACCGTTGTCCGCCATTGCCGCGCGGCCGTACAATCAACAGCGAGTAATCGATCGAGAAAAACTACAAGGAGAATGATCATGTCGTACACGAAAGCCGCCATCGTCTTGGTGGCGCTGGCCTGCCTGGTGACGGTGGGCGGCGCGAAGGACATCCTGTTCCCGAACATGACGCCGGAAAAGGGCAGCTATGACAAGCCGGCGGGGACGATGGGCGAAAAGACGAAGAACCCGTGGAGCGCAACCACCCTGGCCGCCGGCGTCGACGGCAAGCCGCTGGCGGGCAAAGTCGTCACGGTCGTCGGCGAGATCATCGACCTGTCGTGTTACACCTCGCTCGGCAAGCATGGCACCAAGCATCGCGACTGCGGCCAGAAATGCGTCAAGAACGGCCAGCCGGTCGGCCTGCTGGCGAAGGACGGCTCGATTTATCTGCTCGTCGATGAAGAGCACGATCAGCGCCGCGACGGCCTGACCAACTTCCGTGCGGCCTGCGTCGAGCACATGGCCTACGTCATGGAAGTCACCGGCACCCTGTCGGTCGTCGAAGGCATGAAGACGCTGCACGTGCGCGGTTACGTCAAGAAGTAACATTGCGCGTCGGTTGACATCAGAGCCTGAAGCGTGAGCGAAGGAAGTCCTTCGCTCACGCTTCAGGCTCGGATTTTTTCGAACTTCTTGCCGATCTCCCGCAACCCCGTCAAGAACATCTCCGCCGCCGGTCCGTGATGGCGATGCCGATGCCAGACGGCGGCGATGGAGCGCATCGGCTGTGTGCCGGCCAATCTGCGGTAAACCTTGCCGCCGCCTGCATCGGCGCGGCGCGCCATCTCGGGTATCAGCGAGATCCCCTGGCCCTGGGCGATCAGCAACTGGATCGTCATGATCTGCGCGCTGCGGCAGGCGATGCGCGGCTGACAGCCGTTGGCATTGCAGAAACTCAATACCTGGTCCCCGAGGCAGTGCATCTCGTCGAGCAGAATGAACCGCTCCGCTTGCAGGTCCTCGATCGTGATGCTCTTGCAGCGCGCCAGGTGATGACGCCGCGGCACCGCAAGATAGAGCGGCTCGGAGAACAATTCCTCGACGTGCAGCCGATCCTCGTTGATCGGCAATGCGACGATGGCGAGATCGAGATCGCCGCCGACCGTCGCCGCCAGGAGCTGCTGCGTCACCCCTTCATGAATGCTCAATTCGACGTCGGGCTTCGCGGCCAACAGCTTTTCGAGAGCTGCCGGCAACAGGTACGGCGCGATCGTGGGAATGGCGCCGATCGACAGCCGGCCGCCGCGCTCGTCGTCTCCTTCGCGAAGCTGGCGCGTGGCATCGTCCACCTCCGAGAGGATGACAGTCGCCCGGTCGAGCAGCATGCGGCCCGCCGCGGTCAGCAGCACGCGCCGGCCCAGCCGATCGAACAACTTCTGCTTCAGGCCGCGCTCCAGCTTTTGAATCTGCTGGCTCAACGACGGCTGCGAGATGTGGCACTGCTCGGCGGCGCGGCTGAAGCTGCCGGTCCGGGCCACGGCGACGAAATAGCGAAGCTGATGCATTTCCATAGGTGCAGCCTATCAATTCTATCGATAGAAAGTATTTCACTTATACCTCGTCGGTTCATAAGAATCCAACTCGAATGTGTTTTGCGACCCGAATTTGCTTGCCAGGCAGGCGAGCAATGACCAAGATGACTGTCCCCACTTGCGAGGAGATCGAAAGATGCGCATGTCCCGAATGTTTGCCGCCGCCGCTGTTGCGGTCGGCGTGATTGCAGCCTGGAACGTCTGGTCGAAAGCCGGCGATTCGACGCCCAAATCGATGTTTCCGAAGGACGGACCGAAGATCCCGCTCGGCCTGGTGCCGATCGTCTGGCCCGAAGACAATCCCTATTCCGCTGAAAAGGCCGAACTCGGCTGGCTGCTGTTCTTCGACAAGAGGCTTTCCTCCGACGGGTCCGTCTCGTGCGCGAGCTGTCATTCTCCCGAGCATGGCTTCACGGACGGCAGCGCCGTTTCCACCGGCATCGCCAAGCAGAAGGGCGGCCGCAGCGCTCCTTCCGTCATCAATCGCGTCTACGGGTTCGCCCAGTTTTGGGACGGCCGCGTCTACTCGCTGGAAGATCAGGCCAAGGGCCCGATCGCCAATCCGATCGAAATGACCAGCGACAAGGACGCCGGCAAGGCCCATGCAGCCTGCATCGAACGCCTGCGCCAGGTCAAGGGGTATCGGGCCCGTTTCAAGCAGGTGTTCGGCACCGAGGAGTTCACCATCGACCACATCGCCAAGGCGATCGCCACCTTCGAGCGCACCATCCTGTCGGGCAATTCGGCATATGACCGCTTCAAGGCCGGCGACAAAACCGCCCTCAACGAAGCCCAGCAGCGCGGCATGAAGACCTTCTTCTCCAACCACGCCCGCTGCGACAGCTGCCACGACGGCGCCGCCTTCACCACCAATCAGTTCGCCAACATCGGTATCGGCATGGACAAGCCCGATCCCGACCTGGGCCGATTCATGGTCACCAAGAACGAAGCCGACAAGGGCGCGTTCAAGACCCCCGGCCTGCGCGATATCGCGCGCACCGCCCCCTACATGCACGACGGCAGCCTCAAAACGCTGGAGGAAGTCGTCGAGCATTACGACAAGGGGGGCGTCAAGAACCAGTGGCTGCACCAGGACATCAAGCCGCTCAAGCTCAGCGTGCAAGACAAGAAGGACCTCGTCGAGTTCCTGCACGGGTTGAACGGCGAAGGCTGGCAGCACATCAAGGCGCCGACTTCGTTACCGAAGTAGGTTGCTCGGTCCGAGCCTGAGCGCCAGCGAAGGGCAGCGTTTGCCCTTCGCTGGCGCTCAGGCTCGGACTACAATGATCGCATGGCCGACCTGACCCATTTCGACGAATCCGGCGCCAGCCGCATGGTCGACACCAGCGGCAAGGCGGAAACGCTGCGCGAGGCGCGGGCCAGCGGGCACGTGCGCATGGCGGCGGCGACGCTGACGCTGATCCGCGATCGCGGCCTCGCCAAGGGGGACGTGCTCGAAGTGGCGCGCCTGGCCGGCATCATGGCGGCGAAGCGCACGGGCGAGCTCATCCCGCTCTGCCATCCGTTGCCGATCACGTCCGCCCAGATCGATTTTCACTTCGAAGGAAATGACGTGCTGCACATCGAGGCGACCGTGCGCGTGCTGGGCCGCACCGGCGTCGAGATGGAAGCCCTCACGGCCGTCAGCGTCGCTGCCCTGACCGTTTACGACATGTGCAAATCGGTCGATCGGGCCATGACGATCGCGCGCATCCGCCTGGAGGAGAAATCGGGCGGGAAATCGGGGCACTTCACGCGCGCCGATTGACGCCTATTATTGCCTCTCTAAAATCTAACTCAGACAAGAAATCCATGGGCTGACCGTTAATGGATTGCGCCGTTTGCGGTTCGATCAGAGCCTGAAGCGTAAGCGAAGGATGCTCCCTTTTTGGACGCCGCAAACACGGAGTTCCCATGAAATCCACTCTGGCTCCCGCACAACCACGCACGAGCGCCAGCCTGTTCGCGCCGATCGCCGCCGATCTCGACGAGGTCGAACGCATCCTGCGCCAGACGCTCAACAACGCCCGTCCCGGCGTCGATCGGCTGCTCGCCCATCTCGCTCATTACAAGGGCAAACGGCTGCGGCCGGCCCTCTTGCTGTTGACCGCTCTCGCCTGCGGCAAGGTCACATCGGCGCACCACCTGCTCGCCGCCGTCGTCGAGATGATCCACACCGCAACGCTGGTCCACGACGACGTGCTCGACTCGGCCAGCGTGCGCCGGCATGTCTCCACCGTCAACAGCCTGTGGGGCAATCAGACGAGCATCCTTTTGGGCGACTATCTCTTCACGCACGCCTTCCACCTGTCGAGCACGCTGGACGATGTCCGAGCGTGCCGGATCATCGGCGAGGCGACCAATCGGCTGTGCGCCGGCGAACTTCAGCAGATCTGCGGGCGAGGCAACATCGACCTGAGCGAGGATGAATACTTCGCGATCATCGACGCCAAAACCGCGGAGCTGACGGCCTGCTCCAGCAAGCTCGGCGCGATGTACGCGGGCATGAGCGACGAGGTCATCGACCGGATGACCAATTTCGGCCGCTCGCTGGGGCTGGCATTTCAGATTGCCGACGATGTGCTCGACCTGATCGGCGAGGAAACGCTGGCGGGCAAATCGCTCGGCACCGACCTGGAGCAGCAGAAGCTGACGCTGCCGATCATTCACCTGCTGCAAAGCACGTCGCCGGAACAGGCCCGGCGCGGCCGTTCGATCCTGACCGCGGCGGGCAATCACAAGCGCGAGGCGCTGCTGCCGGAACTGCACGCGGCCGGTTCGCTGGAGTACGCTCGACAGCGGGCCGAGGGACTCGTGTCGTCGGCGCTGGCGGACCTGGAATGCCTGCCGCCGTCGCCGGGCCGATCGATCCTCGAGGCGCTCGCCGATCGCGTGGTGCATCGTGATCACTGATGTCTTCGTTTAGCGCCCGCGCGGCGCCACGCGAACGCTAAGCCGCAAGCGGCAGTCACCGTCGCAGTCGCAGCGAGTTACCGATCACCGAAATCGAGCTCAAACTCATCGCCGCCGCGGCCCACATCGGGTTCAAGATCCCGAGCGCCGCCAGCGGGATCGCCAGCACGTTGTAACCGAACGCCAGCACCAGGTTTTGCCGAATGATCGCAATCGTGTCCCGGCTCAGCGTCCGCGCCTCGGCGATGACGCGCAGGTCGCCGCGCACCAGCGTCAAGGGAGCGCTGGCCATGGCGATGTCGGCGCCGGTGCCCAGGGCGATGCCGACGTCGGCCTGGGCGAGGGCCGGGGCGTCGTTGATGCCGTCGCCGGCCATGGCGACAACGATGCCGCTCGCTTGCAAATCTTGAATGATCTTGCGTTTGTCCTGGGGCAATACGTCTGCGTGAATATTTCTGATGCCGACCTGGCGGGCGATGAACTCGGCAGCGAGCCGGTTGTCGCCCGTCGCCATGATGACCTCGACGCCGTCGCGCTTGAGCTGCTGGACCGCATCGATGCTGCTCGGCTTGAGCGTGTCGGCGACGGCGAAGAGCGCTGCGAGCGAGCCGTCGATAGCGAGCAAGAGCACCGTCTGCCCCTGCGCGCGCATCGCTTGCAATCGCTCGCCGATGGCGCCACAGGAAACGCCGGCCGATTTCAGGTGGGCGGGATTCCCCAGCAACAATCGGTGTCCGGCGACGCTTCCGCTGACTCCTTGGCCGGGCACAGCCAGGAAATCCTGGACGGGTTCGAGCTTGAGCGACTTTTCGTTGGCAGCACGAACGATCGCCCGCGCCAGCGGATGTTCACTCGCTTGCTCCAGACTGGCGGCAAGCTTTAGCAATCGGTCCACATCTGAGCCCGAAGCGCAAGCGAGGGATGCACCGCCATCCCTCGCTTGCGCTTCGGGCTCA
>JACQFG010000269.1 GCA_016200155.1 Planctomycetota bacterium
ATTCGCGCGGCGCCTCGCGGGCGCTAAACAAGGAAAATCCATGCAGCCCGAACCCGTCCAATATTTCGTCGCTATCCTGTGGGCCGACGCGTCCGCGTTGCCGCTGGCGTATGCGCGCCTGAGGGACCGGTGGGGCGCCATCGACTTCGAAGGCCCCGATCATCCCTTCGACCGTACGACCTATTACGAGCCGGAGATGGGCCCAAACCTCGTTCGCCGGCTGATCGCGTTCGCAACGCTGCGTTGTCCCGGAGAACTTGCGAGAGCCAAGAACGCGTGCATCGAGATCGAAAAAGAGCTGCCAGGCCCGACCGGCCGCCGCGTCAATCTCGATATCGGTTACCTCGATCACAACAAGATCGTGCTGGCCAGCGTGAAAGCGCCCGGGCAGAAGATCTACCTGAGCGACGGCATCTTCGCCGATCTGGTCGCTCGTTATTCGCAGGGCCGCTATCAACCGTTTGAATGGACATTTCCCGATTTCAAGGACGGCAGATACGACACGGAACTCGCGGAAATGCGCTCCCAATATATACGACAGCGCAAGGGATTGTCAGAGCCTGAAGCGTAAGCGAAGATTTGGACGCGTCATTTCTTCGGCATGAAGATATGCGACGACAGCCCGTGCAGCGTCTCGGCGGCTTCGCTGATCGTCTCGCTCAAGGTCGGATGCGGATGGATGCACATCGCCAGGTCCTTCGCGGTCGCGCCGGTCTCGATGGCGACGACCGCCTCCGAGATCAGCTCGCCGGCTCCCACGCCGACCAGGCCGACGCCGAGAATCTGATCCGTGGCGGCATCAGTCAGCACCTTCGTCAGGCCGTCATTGCGACCGACGGTCGTGGCTCGTCCTGAAAAGCCCCAGCGAAAAGTGCCGATCTTGACCTCACGGCCCTGCTTCTTCGCGTCGGTCTCGGTCAGGCCGCACCAGGCGATTTCGGGATCGGTGAAGACGACGGCCGGGATGGCGCGCGGGTCCCACTCGGCCGCCGATTCGCCGGTGAGGACCTCGACCGCCAGCTTCCCTTCATGAGCGGCCTTGTGCGCGAGCATCGGTTCCCCCGCCGCATCGCCGATCGCGAAGAGGTGCGGCACATTGGTGCGGCGCTGGCGGTCGGTCTTGATGAAACCGCGTTCGACCTCGACGCCGGCCTTGTCCAGCCCGCAGCTCGCCGTGTTCGGACGCCGGCCGACGGCGACGAGAACTTTCTCGTAGGTCGCTTCCTTCTCGTCGGCCTCGCCCTCGAAATGGGCCTTGATGCCAGTCTTGGTCTCCTCGACCTTGGCGACCTTGGTGTTGAGATAGATTTTCTCGAACTGGGCGCGCAGCCGGGCGTGCAGAGGCCGCACGAGGTCCGGATCGACGCCGGGCAGCAGGTTCGGCGTCATCTCGACGACGGTGACCTTGCTGCCGAGCGCCGCGTAGACGCTGCCGAGTTCCAGGCCGATGTAGCCGCCGCCGACGACGAGCAGCGTTTTCGGAATGCTCTCCAGGCGCAATGCTGAGGTCGAATCGAGGATGCGTTTGCTGCCGATGTCGAAGGTCGGCAACTTGGCGGGGATGGAGCCGACGGCGATGATGCAGTGCTTGAAGGTCACCGTCGGGCCATTCTCGACCTGGATCGTGTTCGCATCGACGAAATTGCCGTGGCCGACGATGTGCGTGATCTTGCGTTCCTTGCAGCCCTTGAGCAGGCTGCTGGTCATCATGTCGACGATCTTGTCCCCCTTGGCGCGGAGCTTATCGAGGTCGATCTCGGGTGCGGCGAACTTGATCCCGAATTCGGCCGCGTCGTGAGCCGTGTGAATGAGATCGGCCGCGTGCAGCAGCGTCTTCGACGGGATGCAGCCGACGTAAAGGCACGTGCCGCCGGGTTTCGGCATCGAATCGATGAGCGTGGTGGCAACGCCGCGATCGGCCGCGAGAAAGGCAGCCGCGTATCCGCCGGGGCCGCCGCCGAGGACCACGAGGTCGGTTGTTTGAGTTTCCGCCATGGTTGGTTTCTCCGCAATTGGTGGCCCGTAGAACGGAATTTATTCCGTTCCGGCCACCCGAACGGAATGAATTCCGTTCTACTACTTTCGCAGGTGCAACAGGTCATGCACATCGCGCGAATGACCGGGAATGAATGTCAGCGCCGCGTAGAAGATCACGATCGGCAAATAAATGATCGGCCACAGCAAGCGACAACCTCCGTGCAGAGACATCGATCCTCGGTAATGTAGTGAACCCGTGGCCAATTTTCCGCGTCCCTCTAGGACAACTTGAGCCGCTTGCGGCGCAGCAAAACCTGCTGCGCCGCAAGCGGCAGGGATTTGCATGGCGCAGAAGTTTTTTATCACCACCGCGATCGACTATCCCAACAGCAGGCCGCACATCGGCACGGCGTTCGAGAAGATCGGCGCCGACGTGCAGGCCCGCTATCGCCGCATGGAGGGCCTTGACGTTCATTTCCTGATGGGCAATGACGAAAACACCGTCAAGGTCTCACGCCGCGCGGTCGAGTTGAAGCAAGAGCCGAAGCCGTATTGCGACGACATGGCCCATCAGTTCAAGGAGGTGTGGCGCGCCCTGGATATCAACTTCGACGATTTCATCCAGACCAGCGAGCCGCGCCATCACGCGGGCTGCCAGAAGTTCATCCAGAAGGTGTTCGACAACGGGCACATCTACAAGGGACATTACGAGGGCTGGTACTGCGACGGCTGCGAAGGGTTCAAGACGAAAAAGGAAGTCGATGAAGCCGGCGGGGTCTGCCCCGATAACAAGACGCCCGTCATTCTACGCAAGGAGCCGTGCTATTACTTCGCGCTGTCGAAGTTCCGCGACCAGCTGCTCGACTTCTATGCCAAGAACCCGACGTTCATTCAACCCGAAACGCGCCGCAATGAAGTCGTGACGCTGGTGCAAACGGAGCTGCGCGACGTCAACATCACCCGCGCCGGCGAGACGTGGGGCATCAAGGTCCCGTTCGATCCGGAGTACACGATCTACGTCTGGTTCGACGCCCTGCTCAATTACATCACGGCGATCGGGTACGGCGTCGACGACACGTGGTTCAACAAGTGGTGGCCGGCCGACATTCACTTCATCGGCAAGGACATCACGCGCTTCCACTGCGCCTTGTGGCCGGCGATGTGCTTTGCCGCCGGCATCGAGCCGCCGCGCTCCGTCTTCGGGCATGGCTTCGTATACATCAAGAAGGACGACGCCTCGATCGCCGAGAAGATCAGCAAGTCGCTGGGCAACGTCATCGAGCCGATGGAGATCATCACGAAATTCTCCAGCGACGCGTTTCGCTATTACTTCATGCGCGAGTGTCCGTTCCCCGGCGACGGCGAGTTCAGCTGGAGCCGATTCGCCGCGAGCTACAACAGCGATCTCGGCAAGAACCTCGGCAACCTGCTGAGCCGGGTGACGACGCTGATCGTCAAAAACTTCGATTGCGTCCTGCCCGGCACCGCGGGACAGGCGCCGGCGCCGATCGTGGTCGATCTGGCCGACGTCATCAAGCAAGTGCAAGGCCATATGGAAGCGTGCCAGTACAACTTGGCCCTCGAAAAGATCTGGCGGCAGATTCTCGACCCGGCCAATCAGTATGCCGAGAAGAACGAGCCATGGAAGCTGGTCAAAACGGACAAGGAAGCGACGAAACCGATCCTGTACAACCTGAGCGAAGTGTTGTGCGTGGCGGCGATCTTGTTGAAGCCGGTGCTGGTGCGTTCGGCGGCGACGATCTATCGCACGTTCAACTTCACGCAGCCATGGGAGGCGGTGCGCTATGCCGACGTGTGCGCCCGGCCCGCGCAGGCGGAGGACTTGCGCGTGGTTGCGGAACTGGACAAGGGCAAAGTGAAGCCGTTGTTTCCGGTGATTCAATGATCCGTATTCGTTTGGTACTACAGCGCTGCGTTGCGTCCAAAGTTTGCCACAATGCCTTGTAGCCGCAGGCTTTAGCCTGCGGCCGTCGTGCGCGGCCTCGATTCGAACGGCCGCAGGCTAAAGCCTGCGGCTACAAGATGTTGCGGCACGCC
>JACQFG010000275.1 GCA_016200155.1 Planctomycetota bacterium
GCGAACGCTAAACGCAAGCCGGAAATCCTATCGTTGCGTCGAGCGAAACAGCCAGTACAGCAGCGTCTTCACTTCGAACGGCTTCAGCTCCGGCCGCAGCGACAGCAGCCGCGCCGCGATGCCGCTCAGGTGCGGGGCGGCCCAGCTCGTTGCCGGCTCCAGGGCGAACGGGCCGACGTAGCCTCGGCCATGCGCCAGGAATTCAATTTGATCGCGCGGCTCGTAGGCGAACTCCAGCGGGTTCGCGAAGAGGCGTTTGTCCACCGAAAGCAACGGCGGCGCGAACAGGGCCGGGTAGCTGCGCGTGAACGGATGATCGTTGTGGGCCGCCGCGACGATCAGCACGTCCTTGAAATAGCCTTCCTCGATGACGCGCTGCAGTTGCTGTCGTTTCGGCAGCTGTTGCAGTTTTTGTTCGGTCACGCCGAGCGACAGGTTGACGATCTTGCACTTCCAGACGTCGTAGGCCCAGTGCAAGGCCCGGATGACGGTCTCGACCTCGCAGGTTCCGGACGGGCCGAAGACGTCGGCGGAGAAGAGTTGCACCGCGGGGGCTTGCGTCAAGAGAATGTCGGCGACGGTGGTGCCGTGCGGCGTGCTCTGCCGGCCTTCGTAGGGCAACGGCTCGGCCCGGTCGGACGTGAAGATGCCCCCCTCGATCGGCTTGAGCGCGGGGCCGAACTTTTCTTGCAGCACGCTTCGTTCGACGCCGCTGTCGATGACACAGACGCGCACGCCTTCGCCGCTGGCGCGCGGATCGTGCAGGAGCCGCTGGGGCGTGATCAGGGTGAAGATTTCGTCGAACACGTCGCTCATGGCACCGGATCGAGTGGAAGGGACCGCCGCGCCGCTACCTGCATCATAACGATCCAACGCCGGTTGGACGACGTACATCAGGTTCGGAAGGAGCGCTCGTCGCCGACGCTCTCATTGTCGGCCTTGATTGCTTCGGAGAGCGGAGTTTTTGCCGGATCAGGTTCCGCAGCCAGAGCGTGACGTAGGAGTTCGGCGATCCACTCAAGTTCGGCGCGCGTGTGGTTGCTCACGAGGACTGCGCGATCGTGGTTGTGCAGGACGACGGTGAGTACAGGATAGTGGCCAGGAAGCCCCAGGGTGAGGTACTCCGATCCCTGGGGTTCGGAGTACCTCACCCCAGGGCTTCCCTCGGCAACGTCAACGGCAAGTTCGCGGATCTCGTCGCGATACCAAATTTGCTTGCGGTGATCGCGCGCGGTGC
Organism: Planctomycetota bacterium; assembly: GCA_016200155.1. Taxonomy (GTDB): domain Bacteria; phylum Planctomycetota; class Planctomycetia; order Gemmatales; family Gemmataceae; genus SIAQ01. The sequence goes on from JACQFG010000275.1 coordinate 1,238, forward strand.
GGATGAGCAGGTTGCCGGCGACGCTGAGCTGGCGCACGTCGTCGTCCGGCTGCGGGTCGGTCCAGGTTGACCAGCTTTGGCTGCCGGCCCACATCAGCAAGAGAATGCCCGCGATCAAGCCCACGGCCGAGAGCACGATGGGACGGTCCCAGCCGAGCATCGCGCAATAAGCAAACCAGATCAGCGCGCCCATCATGACGAAGATGCCGATCTCGAAGGTCCGCCAGGCACGCAAGCGGCGGTCGACCCAGGCATCGACCGCCAACGGAAAATCGATCGTGACGCCATGCTCGGTGCGCCGGGCGATGATCAGGGTATCGAATGGAGCGGCGATGGGCTCGACGTGGGAAGGTGCGATGGCCATGATGAGAACTCAGAGTCAGTCTGGCAAGTTCTGTGGGGCACGTTTTCAACGTGCCGTCCCACGCAAAACGCCTGGAGGGGCACGTTGAAAACGTGCCCCACAGAACTTGCCGGATGGTCTCTCAGGTGGTCCGCCGCCGCAGCAACACGATGCCCACGGCGGCCAGCGAAAACGCGCACGCGATCACGACCGACCAGGCGGGCAGCGGCGCCGCCTCGCTGCGCAGCAGTTTCGACGCGGGCTTCACGTCGAATTTGCCGTCCTTGAGCGTGACACGATACTCCGACAGCGGCGCTCGCACCAGGAAGCGCGACGCGGTGTTCGGCGGAGCAGGAAAGGTCGCGATCAGCACGCCCGGCGTCTTCTCGTCGATCGAACCCTTCTTCAGCTTATCAAAATCCTTGCGCGCAATGGCGAGCAGCCGCGTTCCGCCAAAGTACTTGCCCGGACTCGACACCGTGATTTCGCGATCATTCTTCACAGGTACCTGGACCGGCCCAAACGAGAACCGTGGGTCGCCGGCCTCGTACAACATGAAAAAGACGTAACCGTCGAGTTTCTCGATGCCGATGAAGCGGACGCGCGGATCGATGTAGCGCGTGCCGGCGGGCAGCGGAATATCGGCCCGCACGGAGGATGCCGTCAGCAAGATTGCGAAGATTGCCGCCAGGAGGACACGCTGCATGGAAAAACTCCTTTTTTTCCAGGGGCCCGCAGATTCCGCGGACGGACATAGCGTGACGCCGTGGGGGAAGCAAGTGCGAATCGGTTGGTTTCAGGCTCGCAAGTCTGTGCAATGTCTGTGCAACCGACCCACCCCTCCGAGGCAAAAACGCACACACCCACGCACACACCCACGCACACACCGCCCAAACCTTTCACCATTCAGCCGTTGCGCCCAGGCGCGCTGGGAAACGCTGCCGGCCATTGAGTTACAACGTCAGCCCGATCGACCAGGGGGCGAATTCGTCCGCGCCGACGCCGGCGCGCTCTTCCCAATACAAATTCGGTTTACGTATTCTCAAAATCGGGGTCACGCCGGGCTCCGTGCCAAACTACGAGAATCTCGACGCGCTGCTCGTCCTCGATGATCCGATAGAAGATTCGATACTTACCAGAGACGATCTTGCGGATCGGATACTTTCCGGTCTTACGGTAGACGATGCCCATGCGCGGCGTCCATTTGAGCCGCTCGACACGCGCCAAGATCCTTTCCACGACACGATCCGCTGCCGAGGGATTGTCCTCGGCAATGTAGTCGCGCAATTCTTCAAGCTGCAAAGCGGCGGGATCGGTCCACGCTATTTCGTATTCCATGACTTGGCTCGCTTCTTCATCTCGTCATGGGAAATCACTTTGCCCTTGTCGGCGGCCTCCTCGCCCCGACGAATCGCCGCCAGGATCGCGAGCTTCTCGACGATCTGGTCCATGCTAACCTTGTCCGACATTTTTCGGACGGTTTGCAGGACAATCTCTTTGGCAGACATGCGCTTACTCCTGTGTCGTTACAACGTCGGCCCGATCGACCACGGGGCGAACTCGTCCTCGCCGACGCCGGCGATCTCGCTCTTCGTCTTCTTGCCCGATGCGACCGCCAGCACTTCTTCGAAAATCTGCTTGCCGACGACTTCGACCGGCGTGCCTTCGAGGATGACGCCGGCGTTGATGTCCATGTCGCCTTCCATGTGCTGGTAGAGCGGGCTGTTGGTGGCGATCTTGATCGACGGGGACGGTTTGCAGCCGAAGACGCTGCCGCGGCCCGTGGTGAAGACGCAGACATTGGCGCCGCCGGCGACGATGCCGGTCATGCTGACGGGGTCGTAGCCGGGCGTGTCCATGACGATGAAGCCTTTTTCCTTGACCGGCTCGGCGTAGTGGACGACGTCGACCATGGCGGTGGAGCCGCCCTTGGCGATGGCGCCGAGCGATTTTTCGTAGATGGTGGTCAGGCCGCCTTCCTTGTTGCCCGGCGAGGGGTTGTTGTTGATCTCGGCGCCGAAGATGCCGGTGTACCATTCCCACCACTTGATGCGTTCGACGAGCTTCTCGCCAACCTCGCGCGAGATAGCGCGGCGCGTCAAGAGATGCTCGGCCCCATAGATTTCGGGAGTTTCGCCGATGATGGAGATGCCCCCCTGGGCCACCAACAGATCGGAGGCGACGCCGAGGGCGGGGTTGGCGGTGACGCCGCTGTTGCCGTCGGACCCGCCGCAGTTAGTGCCGAGGATCAGGTGTTTGGCGGGGAGTGAGGTGCGGCGGATATCGTTGACGCGTGGCAGCAGGTCGGCGATCGCCTTGACGCCGGCGTCCACCGTCTTGGCGATGCCGCCGCACTCCTGGATGGTGAGTGTGATCGGTGGCGCCTCCCCGCGCACGCCGTTGGCGTTGCGGCTAAATCCGAGCTGGGTCAATTTTTCGCCGCTGATCAAATGCGTTGCCTGGCCCGTTTCGCAGCCGAGGCCAACGAGGATGTACGCCGCCACATTGGCGTGGCGCGCGAAGCCGGCGAGGGTGCGGTCGAGCTGTTTGTGGTCCGAGCCGTCGTACTGCATGGCACAGCCGGCCTTGTGCGTGATGGCGATGACGCCGTCGACGTTGGGATATTGTTTGAGCAGGTCGGTCGTGTTGAAGCGTGCGGTGATGTACTTGCTGGTCGCCGCGGAGCAGTTGACGGTGCTGATGACGGCGATGTAGTTGCGCGTCCCGTAGCGATAGGGCTCGGCCCGGTCCGACCCGCGATCATAGCCCATGAACGAGCGCATCTCGGTCGCCACCGGCCGCGGCGGGCAATCCTGACAGTACGCATAGTCGCGCTCGAAGGCGTCGGCGGCGACGTTGTGTACGTGGACCCAGTCGCCCGGCGCGATGTCCTTCGACGCGAAGCCGATGATCTGGCCGTACTTGTAGACGGCTTCGCCTTTCTTGATCGGCTTCAGCGCGAGCTTGTGCCCCATGCCGACACGCGTGGCCGCCGTCAGCTTCGTGCCGTGATGGTCGAGGAGTGTCCCGGCCGGGATGGGTTTGGCGACGATGGCAACGTTGTCCTGCGGGCGAAGATGGACGGCAACTTGCGACAATGCGATGGCGGACATGATGGTCTCTCAACGTATTTGGAACGGGCTTCTCTCAGGATACGGCGCTCACGCAAAGGCGCAAAGGCGCAAAGCCGATAATTCCGCGTGGTTCATTTCACTCTGGATCCTTTTCTTTGCGCCTTTGCGCCTTTGCGTGAGACTCCGCGAATTGACAAGTCCGCGCAATCC
>JACQFG010000276.1 GCA_016200155.1 Planctomycetota bacterium
GCAACAGGCGAGCCGCCTGTTGCCACGACATCGAACCCGATTTCTTTCAGCGTCGTCGGCACATTCAGCCGCTCGATCACCCCACCGCGGCTCAGCAGGATCTTCCTGGCATTGTGTGATTGCAGGATGCTCTGGATGGTATGGACGACCGCATCTCGATCCTCAGCGACGTAGCCCTTGCCTCCTGCGGCAGCCAGCTCCTGGCAGAAGCGCTGCACCGGATCGGGGCCGGCGCCTTGATAGCCGACGTTGCCGCGTTCGGGGAGCGGCGGCGCGGTCCCGGCGCGATTGCCATCGGCGACCGCTTGCTTGACGCGCTGCAAAAATGCCTCACGGCCCATCATGATTGCAGCTCCTTCCAGCGGTCGCGAAACGATTGCGCCGCCGGCGCCGGGAAGTCGCGAATTTGCGTCCACGCGCTGCCGGGACCGGGCATCTGGCTGATCCAACCATTCTTCGCGCGCCGACGCAACATTAGCCGAACGGCCCACAACCCCCAGCGATACAGCCACGGACGACATAACGCCATGCTCCAGATTTTATACGCCCAGCGCTCCAGCCGGCTCGGCTTGTGATGGTGCTGCAATTCGCGCAGGCCGATGAGCATGTGCGGGATGTTGATTTTCACCGGACACGCTGCCTGGCATGCGCCGCATAAAGAAGACGCATGAGGCAAGTGCGGGTTCAGGGCAACGCTATCATAAAGCGGCGTCAGGATGCTGCCGATCGGCCCGGAGTAGACGCCGCCGTAGGCATGCCCGCCGATCCGGCGATAGACGGGGCACGCATTCAAACACGCCCCGCAGCGAATGCACTGCAAGCTCTCGCGGAACGGCGTCGCCAGCACGTTCGTACGGCCGTTATCGAGCAGCACCAGATGAAACTCGTCCGGCCCATCGAGTTCGCCGGCCCGTTTCGGCCCCGTGATGACGGTCGTGTAAACGGAGAGTGTCTGTCCGGTCGCAGCGCGGGCCAGCAGCTTCAGGAAGACGGGCAAGTCGTTGAAGCGCGGGATCACCTTTTCGATGCCCATGATCGCCACGTGGACGCGCGGGCAAGTCGTGGTCAGCCGGCCGTTGCCTTCGTTAGTGACGAGGACAATCGTGCCGGTTTCCGCGACGGCAAAGTTGGCCCCGCTGATGCCCAGGTCCGCCCGGCGAAACTTCTCGCGCAGCACCCGCCGGCCGGTCATGGCGAGCGACTTCGGATCGTCGGCAAGTTGCTCGCCGAGGTGTTGCGACAACACGCGGGCCACGCTTTCGCGCGTGTGATGCACCGCCGGGGCGACCAGGTGCGACGGCCGTTCGCCGGCGACCTGGATGATGAACTCGCCGAAGTCCGTTTCCGTGACCTCGATGCCCGCTTGCTCCAGGGCCGGGTTGAGATGAATCTCCTCCGACGTCATCGATTTCGATTTGACGGCGTGCTTGCAATTCGCGGCCTGAGCGATCTCGACGACGATGCGGCGTGCGTCTTCCGCGGTCGCCGCCCAGTGGACCTTGCCGCCGAGCTTGACGACGGACGCTTCGAGCTGTTCGAGATACAGATCGAGATGGGCGAGCGTATGTTCCTTGATGCGTTTGGCGTGATCGCGCAGATCGCTGGAGTCAGCGAGGGCCGCATAGCCGCGGCGATTGCCGGCCAGCAGCGTGTCAGTGAGGCGCGTCAGGGCCGTCTGGAGCGTGACATCGGCGAGGGCCTGCGTCGAGGCTTCGAGGAACTCGTGGTGTTCGTGTTGTGCGTAGGTCATGGTCTTGGCCGCTTGCGGCGTAGCAGAACGGCGTCCTTGCTAGGCCGCAAGCGGCATCACGTTTGTGCCAGTAATTCCGCCAGGTGCAGGATGCGCACTTTGCTTTGCTTGCGGTTCAGACACCCGCCGATGTTCATCAGGCAACCCGCATCCGTGGCGACCACCGCATCAACGGCGGTCTTCTCGATGAACGCCGTCTTGTCGTTGACCATCGCGCCGGAGATGCCGGGGTAGCGCACGGCGAACGAGCCGCCGAAGCCGCAGCATTCATCGTAGCGTTCCAGGGGGACGTAACGCAACCCGCGAACTTTTTGGATGAGGCGGATCGGCTCGGTCAGCAAGCCCAGGCCGCGCAGGTGGCAGGCCATGTGATAGGTGACGCTGCCGTCGAAGCGAGCGCCGACGTCGTCGGTCTTCAGCACGTTAACCAGGAAATCCGATAGCTCGTGCGTACGGTTCGCCAGGTCGGCGGCGCGGGCGTGCCAGGGCGGGTCGTCGTGAAACAGCTCCGGATATTCGAGCTTGACCATGGCGGCACAGGAACCGGACGGCGTGACGACCAGCGGGGACTTCTCGAAGGCGGTGATGGTGTGGCGTGCGAGAGTGCGGGCGTCGTCGTGGTAGCCGCTGTTGAAGTGCGGTTGGCCGCAGCAGGTTTGCGATTGCGGGAAATCGACAGTGACGCCGAGGCGTCGGAGCAGCGTGACCGTGGCGACGCCGACGTCGGGGAAGAAAGCGTCGCCCAGGCAGGTGATCATCAACGAGGCGTGCAAGCGCAGTCCCCCGATCGCGATGGGATGTTGCGCACATGATAGCGATTGTCGCCGCTTGCGGCTTAGCGTTCGCTTGGCGTCGCGCGAACGCTAAGCCGCAAGCGGCGAAAGGAAAGTTAGCCTTCGCCGCCGATATCGAGCCAGGAATCGTCCCAGGGCAAGGATTTCGTGTCTTCGTTCATCGGTATGTCCTCCGTGAAGGGGTTCGTTTCGATTGGTTTTGAATTAAGCAATCGTCGTGCCGCCGTAATTATCGGCGCCGATTTCGCGAGATTGTGGGCCTGTCAATAGAGGATCGGCTTCCGGAAGGCGCGATTTCGGGCACAAGGAATGTCCTCCGTTGTAAAAAAGTTGGGGCAATATGAAATTTGTCGTGCACCGGAGGTGCATCTCGCTTTATAATCAGGGGATAGTGCAACTTAGGGGGATGAGAATGACCGCGGCAGCGCAACTGCAAGAGTTGTTGGCCCTGAAAACGGCGCCCGTCGCGGTGGCGTTTCTGGCGAAGGCGCCGGCGAATGTGCCGCGCGCGAGCGCTGCCGGGCCATCGAGTTGCACCTACTGGAAGCGCGCCGCCGAGGGGCAGACGTTCTACACCGAGGCCGCGGATCAGTTGAACTGCCCGATCGGCGCCTACACGCACGGCGTAGACATGCCGGCGGCACAACAGCAGGAGCTGCAGGGCGTCGTCGCCACGATGGTCAGCCTCGGCTACCTTCGCATGGCGGAGGTGCCCGGCATCCCCAAACGCGATCAGCCGTTCGGCGTCGCCGTCTATGCCCCGCTCAAGAAGACGCCGGTCGAACCCGACGTCATTCTGGTCACCGGCAACGCCCGGCAGATGATGCTGCTGGAGGAAGCCGCCCAGTCCGCCGGCGTCGGTGGCGGGGCGCCCCTGATGGGCCGGCCGACCTGCGCCGCCCTGCCTGCCGCCATGAAGTCGCAAAAAGGCATCGCCAGTCTCGGCTGCATCGGCAACCGCGTTTACACCGAGATGAGCGACGACGAACTGTATTACGCCCTGCCCGGCAAGCACCTGGCCGCCGTGGTCGGAAAGCTGGCCGAGATCGTCAACGCGAATCGTGAACTCGAAAAGTATCATCGTGCACGCGTGTGATTCCCACTGCCGCTTGCGGCTTAGCGTTCGCGCGGCGCCGCGCGAACGCTAAGCCGCA
>JACQFG010000277.1 GCA_016200155.1 Planctomycetota bacterium
AGAGCGGGTAGCGGCCGGCCATTTCCGCCACCTCCGTGCGGATGCGGCGCAGCAAGTGATCCTCGGCGGTGTGGTGGAGCGCGTCGGCAATCCAACTGGCGATTTGCTCCATTTCGGGTTCGCGCATGCCGCGCGTGGTGACCGCGGGTGTGCCCACGCGGATGCCTCCAGCCTTGAGCGGTGGCAGCAGGTCGAATGGAATGGCGTTTTTGTTGACGGTCCTGGAGCGCATCGATGCCGGCGCGGTCATCGAGGCTCAATGCTTGCAGCACGAAGTGGGCCAGCGGGTCGATCGGTTCTTCGGCCTGGACATGGACGGGCGCTTCGACGCGGTGCAGAAAGCCATAGCCAATCGCGAGCGCCCGCGGTTTGAGCGGCGCGAGCTGCCGCCACCACCCGGCCAGCGTTCGGCTGCCGGGAAAGATCAGGGACGAAGCGCGATCCATGAACGACTCCACACGGTCCCCGGAACGTCCGGGCGTTCATCCATTATCAAGCAAGCGGCGGGAAAGACAAGCGCGGAAAAAAAATCGGAGCCTGAAGCGTGAGCGAAGGACAGCGGATCCTTCGCTCACGCTTCAGGCTCTGAAAATGCGTCGGCCTGACGTTACGACGCCTCGCCTCCTCCGCCCGCTTCGGGCATCTCGATGAGGTTCCCGCCGCTGCCCGTGCCGCCGCGCAGCTCGCGCGCCGGCTTCGGAGCGCCGCCTGCTGCGGCGGTCGGATCCTCGGCCGTCCCTTCCTCGGGCGGTTTTTCTTCATCGCCGATGCGCTTGCGGCTCAGGCCGATCTTGCGCTCCGCGGGATCGACGCGCAGCACGCGCACCTCCAGCTCCTCGTCTTGCTTGACCAAGGTCTCCGGCTTGTCGACCTTGCCGTCGGTCAGCTCGGAGATGTGCAGCAAGCCCTCGAGGCCCGGCTCCAGCTCGATGAACACGCCGAAGTTGGTGATCTTCGTCACCTTGCCCTTGACGGTCTGGCCCGGATGATAGCGCGCGGGGATATCGCCTTCCCACGGATCGTTGGCCATCTGCTTCAGGCCCAGCGCGATCCGGCGTTTCTCCTGATCGACCGACAGGACGATGCACTTGACCTTGTCCCCCTTGTTGAGGACATCGCTGGGGTGCCCGACCTTGCGCACCCAGCTCATGTCGGAAACGTGCAGAAGGCCGTCGATGCCTTCCTCGATCTCGATGAAGGCGCCATAGTTGGTCAGGTTGCGGACGATGCCTTCCACCTGCATGTTCGGCGGATAGCGCTCGGCGACCTTGTCCCACGGGTTCGGCTGCACCTGCTTGATGCCCAGCGAGATCTCCTGCTTGTCCTTGTTGATGTTGAGGACCTGCACCTCGATCGCATCGCCGATCGAGACCAGCTCGTTGGGATGGTTGATGCGCTTGGTCCACGACATCTCGCTGATGTGGACCAAACCCTCGATGCCCGGCTCGAGCTTGACGAAGGCGCCGTACGACATGACGTTGACGACCTCGCCCTTGTGCCGGCTGCTGATCGGGTACTTGGCGGCCACATCTTCCCACGGGCTCTTCGTCTTTTGCTTCAGGCCCAGGGCGATCTTCTCGCGGTCCTTGTCGACGTTGATGATGTAGACTTCGAGTTCCTGATCGATCTTGACGACTTCGTGGGGATTGTTGATGCGGCCCCAGCTCATGTCGGTGATGTGCAACAGGCCGTCGATGCCGCCCAGGTCGACGAAGGCGCCGAACTCGGCGATGTTCTTGACGACGCCGCGGCGGATCTGGCCGACCTCGATCTCGGCGAGCAGCTTCGACTTCTTCTCGGTGCGCTCGTCCTCGATCAGCTTGCGCCTGCTGACGACGATGTTGCGGCGCTGCTCGTCGATCTTGAGGATCTTGCAGTCGATATTGCGGCCTATGTAATCGCCGATGTCCGGCGGCCGGCGAATGTCCACCTGCGACGCGGGCAGGAAGACGTTGACGCCGATGTTGACGAGGAGGCCGCCCTTGATCTTGCGCGTGACGTGGCCGGAGACGACGTCGCCTTCCTTGTGCTTGGCGATGATGTCTTCCCACTCTTTTTGGCGTTTGGCCTTGCGATAGGACAGGACGATGGCGCCCGATTCGTCCTCGACCGATTCGAGCAGGACGAGGATCTCGTCGCCGACCTTGGGCGGGACGACCTTGTCGATGCCTTCGTCTTTCCATTCTTCGAGCGGGATGACGCCCTCGCTCTTGTAGCCGACGTCGACGACGACATCGTCGCCGAGGATATTGAGAACGCGGCCCTTGACGATGTTGTTGACGTCGAACTCTTCGCCTTCGGGGAAGGTGACGACGGGGTGATTCGGATCGTAGGTGTCGATCCCCATCGATTCGGCGAGTTGTTGTTCGAGATCCTCGTCGGAGAGATCGTACTGGCGAAGCAAATTCCGATTAACCATGCAGCGATGTCCTTCCGATGCGCTGTGCCGCTTGCGGCGCAGCAAACGCACCTGGCAAACGTTAGAGGTCCACTCCCGAAACAGTTCGCCACACGGCGAACTTCAGGGAATCGGGAATTATTTATTCTAGCAATCGGCAACAACGATGGCGAGTCGCGTGAGCGTCAGAGCCTGTAAGCGAAGGAGCCGCGTCCTTCGCTTACGCTTCAGGCTCTGACGATGCGCCGTTGATGAAGCGCCCGCTGCAAGATGCGCACACTGATGAACCATGACACCGCAAGGTAGTACGCAGGAAACACCAGCGAGATGAAGACCAGCACGCGCGTCAGCGGATCGATGTTCGCGCCGTCGATGCGCTGGTCGGGCATCCTCACGAGAATCCACACCAGCAGGATCGCCCAGCCGGCGCCGAGCCAGTTCGTCCAGCGATTGAGCCGGCCGCGATGCGTCGGATACAGATATCGCGCCGGCACGAACGTCATGAACGCGAAGAACAACATCAGACTGATCGTGAACCAAGCCGGCGGCTGCAGTGCATACACGTAGAACGCGACAATGTTCCAGTACGACGGGAAGCCCAGGAAGTAGCCGTCGTCCGTCTTCGCTGTCGTCTGGCAGAACCCGTAGGCGCTCGCCAGCAGCGGCGCCAATAGCCACGCCGGCGAGGCGTCCTCCAGCAAGCCCGCACGCCAGATCAACAGCAACGGCAATGAGGTGTACGTTTGAAAGTCGATCAAATCGTCCAGCCGACGGCCATCAAAACGCGGCAGCACCTCCTTGACCTTGACCGCGCGGGCCAGCGTCCCGTCCGTCGCGTCCACGACCGTCGCAATCAACATTAGCACAAATGCCCAGCGAAACGACTCCGGCCTCGCCTCGACCAGCGCGACGGCAATCCCGCCCGCCGCCACTAAGCCCAGGGCGGTATAGCTGTGGACGCACCATGCGAGAGTTTTGCGGATCATCGCACCCATTGTACAAAAATCACCTAACACGGCTCGACGTTGCAATACTTACATCTTGTACACTATGTCGTTCGCCAGTTTGCCTATTCCGCAATCAACTTTGTCATAAGGATTTGCAACCATTCCGCACGATCCGCGCTCCTCGGCACGGCGCGTGCTTTGTACACCTTTCGTTCAAGTCAACATGCAAACTCACGTCACGGAGATAATGTCATGACTCAGAAAATCCCGCAACGGATCTACCGTCACCTCAAGGCGCGCGATCGGCAAGTTCGCACGGAGTTTCGCCGAGACCCCGAGTCGATGCTGCGCGAACTCGCGTTCGTCCTCAAGATGACCGAACGCGTCCGCGAAGAGATCGAAACCGACAAGAACGTGCGCCAACCGGTGCTGGCGTGATGCGGAAAATGCTCGCCGCGAAAAAACGCAAATATCGCAAAAAGGGATTTGGACCATGGTGTTTCCCTTTTGCGATTTTTGTGTTTTTTCGCGGCTGTCATCTCGCTAATGTAATGTCAGAACAATCTTGGCGGCTCCGTTGAAAGGAAAACCCCGTGATCAACCTCCGCTCGCTGCTCCTTGTCTCCTTGTCTCCTTGTCTCCTTGTCTTCCTATCCCCCGCGGCCTGCGCTCAGGACAAGGACTACGTCGTCTACGATGGCAAGGGCAAGCACATCGTCCTCGTCTCCGGCGATGAGGAATATCGCTCCGAGGAAGCGCTGCCCCTGCTCGGCAAGATTCTCGCCAAGCATCATGGCTTCAAGTGCACGGTGTTGTTTGCGATCGACCCGAAGACCGGCGAGATCAATCCGAACGTCAACAACAACATCCCCGGCCTCGAGCATCTCAAGACTGCCGACCTGATGATCATCTTCACGCGCTTTCGCAATCTGCCTGAAGATCAGATGCAGCACATCGTCGATTACGTGGACACCGGCAAGCCGATCATCGGCATCCGCACCGCGACGCACGCCTTCGCCGGCATGTCGGGCAAGTTCGCCAAATACAACTGGAACTACGGCGACAAGAGCTACCAGCAAGGCTTCGGCCGGCAAATCCTCGGCGAGACCTGGATCAGCCATCACGGCGGCCACGGCTCGCAGAGCACGCGCGGCATCATCGCCAAGGACGCCGACCAACACGCGATCCTCAGGCGCATCAAGGACGGCGACATCTGAGGCCCGACCGACGTCTACGGCGTGCGCCTGCCGTTGCCGAAAGGTTGTGAGCCGCTGGTGATGGGCCAGGTGCTGGTCGGCATGAAGTTCGATGACAAGGCGCTCGAGGGCAAGAAGAACGACCCGATGATGCCTCTCGCCTGGACGCGAACCCTGAAGTCGGGCGACAAGTCGCAGCGCATCTTCACGAGCACGCTCGGCGCATCGCAGGACCTGGTTGCCGAGGGTTCGCGGCGCATGTTCATCAATGCCGCCTACTGGTGTCTCGGCATGGAGTCGAAAATCGCGCCGGCCTCGAACGTCGACATCGTCGGCGAATTCAAGGCGTCCCCGTTCAAGGGCGGCGGTTTCAAGAAGGGCGTACTACCCAGCCAGTTGTCGATGAAGTGAACCCACCAGAGCCTGAAGCGTAAGCGAAGGAAACGCATCCCTCGCTAGCGCTTCGGGCTCAGCAAATCAGCGCTTGCCGATGGCGTGCAGCTTGGAGTGCGTCAACAGATAGAGGACCCCGTTGGCCGCGGTCGGCGTGGTCCACATCGTTTCATCCATATCGATGGTAGCGAGCAACTTTCCCGTTTTGCCGGCCTCGACGATCCAGACGTCGCCGTCCTCGGAGCAAAGGTAGACTTTGCCGTCGACGAGGTAAGGCGAGCCGATGATGCCCATCTTGACGTCGTGCATCCATTGGCGTTTGCCCGTGACGGCGTCGAGGCCGTGCAGATATCCCTGACGTTCGCTGATGTAGACGAGGCCGTCGTGAACGGCGGCGGTGCTCATGGTCGGCCCGAAGTGAGCGCGCGGGCCTTTCGCGGAGGGCGGCACGATCAGGCCGCCGTAGGCCCAGACGAGCGCGGAGCCCTTGTTGGCAGGGTCGTTCGCGTTGTAGCTCTTGATGGACACGTCCCCGCGCTTGCTGATGTCGAGGCAGAGAAAATGGCTGACGGGAGGCGGACTGTGGTTTTTGCCGTCGTGCTGACCGCCCATGCCGATGTAGAGCCGATTGCCGACGACGACCGGCGTGCCGACGAAGGTGTTGTCGATGTCCCGGTCATTCAGGCCGCGGCGTTTGGGCAGGCAGTCGCATTTCCAGAGCAGCTCGCCGGTCTTGGGAGTGAACGCATAGAGCACGCCGTCCCCGCCGGCGAAGATGACCTGCGGCACGTCGTTGACGACGGCGAACGTCGGGTTGCTCCACTGCCCGCCGATGATCTTGGCGCCGGGCAGCGACGATTCCCACACGACCTTGCCGGTATGCTTGTTGAGCGCGACGAAACTCGGCGCGTTCGGTATCCCCGGCTCGTAATTCTCGGCATCGTCGCCGTGCCCGGTGACGATGAAGACCAGGTCGTCCTCCACCAGCGGCGAACAAGCGCAGCGAAACAGCGGCAACGGCATCCTCTTGCCGAGGTCCTGCCGCCAGTGGATCGTGCCGTCGATGCAGTCGGCGCAAATGACCTCGCAAGTCGGCGTGGCATAGTAAAGCTTGCGGCCATCGACGGTCGGCGTTGACATCAGCAGATGCGTGCAGCCCGGGCAGTAGACGGGGCCTTTCGGTGGCTCGTGAGCGATCTGCCAGAGGAACTTGCCGTCGCGCTCGTCGAACGCCATCAGGACGGCCATGTTGCCCTTCAGGATGGCATCGCGCGGGTTGGCGTTGTTGGTGGCGACGAAAACCCGCCCATGCGCGACGACGGGGCTGCCGAACGTTTTATTGCCGACGTCCACCGACCACTTGACGTTCCTGAGCTTGCCGGGTTCGATCGACCAGTCGCTCGGCAGGTTGCGTTCGCGCAGGTTGACCATGTTGCGATCGAGCCGCGCCGCAGTCGCGGGCGGCCGATCGGGCGCCTTGCGGATGGGAGCCGCCGGGATGGCGAATGCCCCAACGCTCACCGTCGCTGCGAGCAGGGTAGCCATCATCAGCATGCGGAACGTGCGCCGAAACATCGAAAATGGCGTTCTCATGCGTGGCTCCTCGCTGGTTACCCATCGACTCCAGAACGCTAGTCCTTAACCAAGCGAAGGCGTTCTGCTTTCGCCCAGGAATAATTTGAAAAAACTCGAAATCCTTTGTTCTTGCTGCGGTGTTTGATG
>JACQFG010000278.1 GCA_016200155.1 Planctomycetota bacterium
GCTGGCGGATGGCGAGTTCGTCGCGCAACGCAAAATGAAATTGTCGATGAAGGGGAAAAGCAATGGATGAGATCTTCGAAGCCGGCGATACCTACGAATCGCCTTTTACCAGCCATGACTGTATCGACATCATCGTCGATGGCCCCGGCGACACGACGGTCCGGCCGCTCACCGGCGAAAGGCTCAAGCGGGCGCAGGCGGAATGGGCGAAGATCCAGTATTGGCAAGCGGTCGAGCGCGGGGAGATCAATCCCGATGTCACGCCGCCACCGCCCTATTCTCCGCCATCGAACTGACGCGGCCTGTCATTTCTTCAATTGCACCTGCACCGGTGACGCCAAATATCCGATCAAATCGCGCACCTCCTCGATGCGCAACTGCTCGAACGCGCCGTCCGGCATCATGGACTGCTTTGTCGCCGTGCGCGTGTCGATGTCGGCCTTCGGGATCACCACCACCTCGTTCTGCAACTGCAACGTCACCGATGCGTCGTTCTCCTTCTTGACGATGCCGCTCAACGTTCGGCCCGCTTTCGTTTCGATGACCGTCACTTGATATTCGCGCGGCACGATCGCGCTCGGGTCGAGGACGTTCTCCAAAACATAATCGAGATTCATCCGCTGCGAACCTGTCAAGTCCGGGCCGATGTCACTGCCTTCGCCGAACAGGCGGTGGCAACTCGCGCAGGCCTTCGCGTACAACGCCCGGCCATTCGCGAGGTTTGCTTTCTTCAGGACGTCCGGCTTCAGTTCGGCCTTGTACTTCGCCATCAGCTTCGCCTTGTCGGCCGACGCGGGGCGGACTTCGCCCCAGACCTTCGCCAGCTTGGCGGGGAGGTCGGGATGCTTGAGGGTTTGCAGTTGGCGGATGGTGTAGGAATTGATGTCTTGCCGCGGGATCGCCTTGGCGTCGATGGCGTCGAGGAGGGCGAGGGCAAAGGGGCCGCGCGACGCCAGGGTCTGGAGGGCGTCGTTTTTCTCGTCGGCGCTGTAGCGGGCGTAATCCTTGAGCAAGAGCTTGGGCGTCCGCGGATCGTCGAACGCGGCCAGGCCGCGGATGGCGGGGCCGCGCAGCGATTCATCGCCCAGCAGATCATGCAGGATCGGCACCAGATCGGGCTTTTGCTGAAAGAGCAGCGTCTTGAGCGCGTCCTCACGCTGCTTGACGGGCTGAGCGCGATCCGGCACGATCTTACGCAGCAGCGTGAAGGCGCGTTCGTCGCCGAACTGCACGGCAAGGGCGAGGGCACGTTCACGCACTTCGGGGAGCGGGCTTTCGATGAGGATGGGGTAGGCCTTTTCCCAATCTGGCGGCATCTTCACTTTCCGCCGGCCTTCGAGTGCCACGTGTATCCCGCGGAGAAAGTCACGGTGAAACGCGGGATCATCTTTGGACGCTATGAGATCGATCGATTGATTAAGCGGAACGCATTCGTCGGCCTTGTCGCACATTTGGATAAACCGCCGAGCTGAGAATTCGCGAACTAGCGGTATGCCACGCTCACGAAACATCCACTCGGTGATCAACCAATGGTCAACCTTTCCAAACGGAACGTCGACCTTGGATGAAATCAGTTCGTCGACCGTGTACCAGTACATGAGCGGAAGATACGGATCGCGGGCGTCTTGCTCACGCTTGAGCAATTCCACAATCACTGAGCGCGCGAACTTATGGCTCGTCTCCCGTTGCAAGCCTGAGGCGAGGTGCATTCTGACTAAGCTTGACGTCTCGTTGCGCGCGATGTCCCAAAAAACGCCGTTGTTCGGACGGTCGCCATTTTCGCCGTCCAACAGAAACCGAACGGTCCATGCACGAATCTGCTCGTGCTTGCTATTTAGAAGTTCGTCAAAGTCCTTACCGTCGAGCTGGTTGATCACGTAGAGCGCCCATAAACTACGTAGGTTTAAGTTAGGGTTGCGATCGCGAAATCTGATGTTGCCTTTCAGTATGGTAATCGCTTTTGGTGAGATCTTGCCAAGAGCCGCGCGTTCTTGCAACATTCGACGCGCGTGCCGATTGACCCAACAGTTGTCATGGGCTTGCAAACGTGCAAGGTCTTCGTCGCTACAGTTGGCGAAGTCTTTTTTCTTCGATTTCCAAAGAGCATTCGCTTCTTTCTGGATGTCGTCTAAGCGACGCTCCAACTTGGACTCGTCATAGGTGATTTTGAATATCCGCCCGGTCGTCTTGTCGGCGACCTGGTAGTTGTGGCATTCGCCGGTGTCGGTCCAGTCGGCGACGTAGACGCCGCCGTCGGGGCCGTAGTGGAGGGCTAAACCGCGGAACCACTGGTCGTTGGCGAGCATGAAGTCCTTGGCGTGGCGGGCGACGTAGGTGGAGCCGTTGCGTTCCAGGATGTCGTGGTTGATGCGGTTGCCGTGGAGGTTGCACATGAAGACGCCGTTGCGATAGCGGTCGGGCCAGTTGTCGCCGAGGTAGATCATGCAGCCGACGTGGGCGTGTCCGCCGCCGGCTTCGGAGTGGACTTTGTAGGCGCTAACCCGGTCGCTTACGCGACTCGGCTCGCCGGTTGGAGCGCGGGAGCTGGTCCAGTTGCCGCCGCCCCAGTGGATGTGGTCGCAGATGCTTGGCATCAGTTTGTAGAGGTGCGGGTTGAAGTCGTTGCCGAACATGCGTTGATAGTGGCCGCCGGGGACGATGTGCCAGAGGTGGTCGATGACGCAGTTGGTGATGAACATCTCGCCGTGCTCGTCGAAGTCGAGGCCCCAGGGATTGGTGGTGCC
>JACQFG010000020.1 GCA_016200155.1 Planctomycetota bacterium
CGCAGGCTACCGCATCAAGCTGCCGGTGCTCGACCACGCGATGTCGGCCCTGATCGATGACCTGTACGCGCGCGGCCTCGATCGCCGCGTGCTGTTCATCTTCTGCGGCGAGTTCGGCCGGACGCCGCGCATCGCCAACCAGGACCCGTCCGGCCGTCCGGGCCGCGACCACTGGCCGCGCGCGATGAGCGTGTTCCTGAGCGGCGGCGGGTTGCGCATGGGCCAGGTTCTCGGCGCGACCAACAACCGCGGCGAACATCCCGTGCAGCGCCCGCTCGAAAGCAACGCCCTTTTGGCGACGATCTACCGACGCTTCGGCATCGACCCGGCGGGCATGCTGCACGACACGATTGGTCGGCCGATCCCGATCCTGCCGCGCGGCGAACCGATTCGGGAGTTGTTGGCGTAATATGGAGTCGGAGGTTCGACAGCCTGGTTTTCCTCGACTTGACCAGTCCCCGCTGTTCGCAGACAATGAACCCATGAACACCACCGAAGATAATCTCATATCCCGCAAACTTGCGACCCAGATGCAGGAGGCCGTCGACAATGCGGCCAAGCGCGTTCGCGACCCGGACCGAACTAAGCGAGCCCGCGCGAGCATGGATCGCATCCGTGAAGAAATTCGCAAGAAGCACGGCGTCCTCGACATCGGCGTTCCCGCCATTCGTGAACTTCGAGACCAATGAAATACGTCGTCGATTCCTCTGTCGCATTCAAATGGCTCGTTCCGGAGATCGACACGGACAAAGCCCTAAGACTTCTCGACGATTATCAGAATGGTATCCACGAACTCCTATCTCCGGATATCCTGCCCGTCGAAACGACCCATGCGCTGACGCGTGCGGAGCGGCAAGGCCGTGTGACACCAGCGCAGGGCAGTCAACTCTTCATTGACTTCATGGACCAGGTTCCAACTCTTCATTCGTATTTGGCTTTGCTGCCGCGGGCATATGCCATTTCGTCGGCGATGCGCGTGGGCGTTTACGATTGCCTCTACATTGCGCTAGCAGAACAAGAAGGCTGCGAATTGGTCACTGCTGATGCCAGAATGATCAACTCGCTTCAGAAGGATTTCCCCTTCATCACGCCGCTGTCGTCGATGCCGTGATCTGGCCCTCCCTAGCCAACATTTTCGCCCAAATCCCTTTGTCATTTCCGCCGCTTTCGGTCAAAATAGCCTCATTGCAATCACTCTCACGGAGACCAACCCATGAAACGTCGCACGTTCCTCCAATCGACCGCCGCCGCCACGGCCGTCGGCGCCATGACGCTCGATGCCAAGACCTACGCCAACGCTCCGCGCGCCAATGAGCGCATCAACATCGCGTTTCTCGGCGTCGGCGGGCGCTGTCAGCAGCACATCGATGTCATCCTCGCCCTGCAACGCGCCAACTCCAACAGCGTTCGGCCCGTCGCGGTCTGCGATGTCTGGGACGGCAACGATCGGCTCGGTCGCCGGCCCGACGGCACGTTCAGCGGTCGCGGCTTGTTCCCGTCGGCGCGGCGCTGCGGGCTCAACGTCGATGATCGCCAGCATGTCAACAAGGACTATCGCCGCATCCTCGAACGCCGCGAAGTGGATGCCGTCTGCATCGCGACGCCCGATCACTGGCATGCCAAGATGTGCATCGACGCGGCGGCCGCCGGCAAGCATATCTATTGCGAAAAGCCGATGACCAAGACGATTTTCGAGGCCCACGCCGTCGTCGATGCGGTGCGGCGGGCCAACGTCGTCATGACCGTCGGCGTGCAGTGGATGGCCGACCCGAGCCTGCGCCGCGCCAACGACATGATCAAGCGCGGCGACATCGGCCACGTCGCCCAGGCCCAGACCAGCTACTACCGCAACTCACTCGTCGGCCAGTGGCGCTACTATCCGCTCACCGAGGACATGAACCCGCGCACCATCGACTGGGACCTGTTCCTGGGCCATGCGTTCAGCGTCGAGAACGGCGTCCCACTGTCGCCGCAGCAGGCGTTCGACCGGGCGGCCTTCGCGCAATGGCGCTGCTACTGGCAGTTCGGCGGCGGCATGTTCACCGACCTCTTCGTCCACCGCGTCACTCGTCTCATCAGCGCGATGGGCGTCCGCTATCCGGCCCGCGTCGTCGGCGGCGGCGGCATCTATCTCGAATACGACAACCGCGATGTCCCCGACGTTGCCACGATTGTGGCTGACTACGAGGAAGGCTGCCAGCTGCTGATCACCGCCACGATGATCAACGATCACCCGATCGAGGAAGTCATTCGCGGCCGAACGGCGACCGTCCGCTTCGGCTCCAAGCAGATCATGCGTGACGGCCGACCCGCGACCGACTGGGGCTACGACGTCATCCCGCAGGCCGCGACCAATCGCCCCGCGCAAGGCCAGCCGCCGCAGCGCGACGCCGTCTGGCACGGCGACGGCATCAGCGAGGCGCAATCGGGCACCGCGATCTGGGAGAACTTCCTGACCTGCGTCCGCGCCCGCAACCGCGAGACGTTCTGCACCCCGGAACTCGGCGCTGCCGCGTTCACGACCGTCAACATGGGCGTGCAGAGCTATCGCCAGGGTCAGGTGCTGTTCTGGGACACCGAGCGCCGTCGTCCCGTCGTCGGCGATGCGAGCTGGGCCACGCGCCTGGAACGCAAGAGCCGCGAGCGCGGCCGGCCGAACCAGATCATCGGCTGGACCGGCGAAACGCGCGGCAGCACCCTGGAGCCGCCGGAATATCAGCGGCTGGCAGGCCCGTGGACCAACGGGCAGGACCCGGCCCGTCCGGCGCCGGGCGGCGGGTGTGAGTGATTGCACGGCGAGCCGAGCCGTATAGGCGGCTCGGCTCATACCGCTTGCGAATGGAGATCAACCGTGCGAACGACTAAGAAAAGGCCAGCCGCGTCGCGCTCACCAGCATTGCATACGGACGCTAACGGTGTGGCGAGCGAGGTGTTCACACTATCCGAAACCGCTGCTTATCTGCGAGTTAGCGAGCAGGACGTGGTGGATTTGGTTCATTTGCAGCGCCTACCCGGTCGGCTCATTGCCAACAATTGGCGATTCCTGAAGACGGCGATCCAGCAATGGTTAAGCAGTGCCGCGTCAAGCGCGCAAGCGCGAAAGGAAGCGCAACTCGCACTGTCAGGAAAATACAAAGACGATCCTGATCTGAAGCAAATCTGCGCGGACGCATACCAGCAGCGCGGCCGTCCGGTCTCGGAGGATGACTGATGTTCGTCCTCGACACCGACACGCTCACGCACTTGCTCATGGGCCACAAGAAAGTGACGGCAAGAAGGGCTGAAACCGACGAACAAGTCACACGGACGATAATCACGCGCATTGAAGTGGTTCAAGGCCGATTCGCATCGGTCCTGAAAGCGGAGGACGGGGAAAAACTCGTCCTGGCTCAAAACCGACTGCTGCAAACAGAAGACGACCTAGAGAATTTCATGGCTCTAAGCATCGATGCTGCTGTCGCATCTGAATTCGATCGACTCCGCGAAGACAGGAAGCTCAAGATTCGTCGCGGCGACATGCTCATCGCAGCCATCGTTCTGGCCAATCGTGCCACATTGGTCACTCGGAACGAGAAGGATTTCCGCAAAGTACCGGGCCTTCGAATCGTGAACTGGGTCGATTGAGAAACGGCCTCGGCCTCGTGGAGACATGCGATGCCCAACAACCTGATATGCCCTCATTGTCATCGTTCGCTCCAAGCGCTCGCCGGTGACGAGGGGCGCGAGCTGCGTTGCCCAGAATGCCGGCAGATCGTCCGCCCGGCGTCCGGCGATTTCACGGCGCAGACCCCGCAGCCGGCGATCGGTTCGTCTCCTGCGGATGTGCAGCCTGGTCTTCCGCCGGCCGCGGCGCCGCGTTTGCCCGGTTATTACGATGACGACGATCGATTGACCGCGGACATCCGTCGCCGCGAGGCCGGGGAATTTCGGTCCGGGGCCGCTCTCGCCCAGGCGGTGAAAATCTTGCTGGTCGTCAACGTCCTTGCCAGCGTGGCGTTGCTTGGGAGCGAGTATTTGCAGTACGAACTTGCCAAACGGCTGGTGGCTCGGCAGGTGGTTCCCGAAGTGGAACTTCGCTCCAATGATAGTCGCCAGATGGTCGTCGGCCTGTTGCACGTCGCCGTTTACCTTGTCACGGCGATCGTGTTCCTGGTCTGGTTCTACCGGGCATATGCCAACCTGAAGCCTCTCGGAGCAAGCGGCCTGACCTTTACGCCGGGCGGAGCAGTGGTCGGTTGGTTCATCCCCTTCTTGAACCTTGTCCGGCCGATGCAGGTCGCACAAGAAATCTGGCGGCACAGCGATCCCGAGAGCGTTCGCCGCATTGACGTGCAACCGCAGGGCAGTTCGGGGCTCATCGCAGTATGGTGGGTGATGTGGCTGGCTTCCAACATTATCAGCTACATCAGCGGCCGCGCGGGTTGGTCGGTCAACACGCCCGAGGCATTGCTATCCTCAACGCTCACGGGCATGATCGCGGAGGCTGTCTCGATCCCGACGGCCTTGCTGGCGCTCGCGGTCGTTGCCTCCATCGATTCACGGCAAACGGCGCGTGCCGAGGCGATGGAAGCAACGCCGGCGGAGGAACGAACCGATGCCGATCGAGGCTTTGCATGAGGTTTCTTCAAACTGCTATCGGCACCGAGGGTTTTCGCGACGACGCATCCAATCCGGCGCGCCTGGAGCTGCTGGAAAGCCTTCTCGTGCGAGCACAATCAACTGGCGTTCGTCTTGTCGTGCTGCCGGCGGGATTTCTGTCCGTAAAATCGGAAGAGGACCTGTCTGACCAAATTCGTGAGCTATCCACATTCGCCGATCGCTTTGGTGTCGGCCTGGTCGGCGGGATCGACGTCCCCAGTCTTCTGCCTCGCCCCGAGGCGGCCAAGGCATCAACGACCATGGACAAACTGGTGCAGAACAACCGCCTGCCGTTTTTCGGTTTCGCCGTCGGTAGCATCCTCTCCCAAGATGGCAATGGTCCGATGTGGCGGCAGGCCTCTGCGACGGCTGCTCAAGCGGAGATGATCGACGACCTGTGGATACCCGGCAGCAACCGGGTCGTGAGTATCGACGGCATTCGGATCGGCGTTTTGATATGCGGCGAGCTTTTCAACTGGTATGCGCGCGAAAATGTCGGCGGCGCGAACGTGAGATTAGTTGTCGACCTTGGTCATTCGGGGATGGGTCAGGGCCTTATTCCCGCGATGCGCCGCATTGCGATGGTGGGCCGCTGCGCCGTCGTGCACAGCCAGCACTTGAGCCAGACGTGGGGCCGCAGCTTTCATTTCGTGAATGAGAAGGCTGAGCAATGCTCAATGCCGATTGAAGAGGACCATGTCATCGAGGCGGAAGGATTGTGGGCGGCATGGAACGTCCGCGAACTCGCGATATGACGATCATTCACGTTTGCCGAACCGTACACGCAGTCGCGCGATTCGTTCCTCCAAGTCGGCAATGACGTCAAATCCGACGTCGTCCGGGCCGCCGTATTTCTGACGGAATTCGCGCATTTGCTCGTTGCTCTGTCGTGCCTCGTCGAAAAGCAAGTCGAGGCTCAGTTCCAGCGATGTGAGCACGTCGGTCCAAAACCGCTGGCGAAACTCGTCGCTATGACAGGGGCCGTCCCTGCCGTCCTTGAAGCGGGTGGGATTGATGACGAAATATTCCTCACTCAGCCCACGTTTCTCGCGTTCGTCCCAGTTGTCGAACCAGTGCTCGCCGAGATCGTTGTCGAGAATGAACAACCGTCCGATCCAGACCGCGGGATGCCATTCGGTCAGCCCGAGAGAGTCAGCGATTACGCGATATTCATCGGTCACGACAAATGCGTCAACGTCGGGAAGGTACTTAAAAATACGTATCACGACGTTAGACCTTGAACCTCTTGGATTGCCACAGCTTTCAAGGACCAGACCGGCGGCGGAAAGGTTCGCTCCACTATGGTTTCGTTTTGCCGCGCCACCTGTCCAGCACTTCCGGCAGCGGGTATTCCGGGATCGCCAGGCCCAGCGTCGGCAAATCCTGCAAGCGACGCCAGGCGCGCGTCACCAGCTCCTCTTGTTGGCGCACGAATTCCGCGTCGAGATTCACCTTCGCGAACATACTGTCGCAGGTCACCGGTTCGAACGATGGATCGACGATGTACTGCGCCATCGCGGGGTTGCAGCGAA
The DNA here is from genome assembly GCA_016200155.1 of Planctomycetota bacterium. GTDB lineage: Bacteria > Planctomycetota > Planctomycetia > Gemmatales > Gemmataceae > SIAQ01. The sequence goes on from JACQFG010000020.1 coordinate 6,171, forward strand.
TGTGGCGTTCGCGCTGCTGCGGCAATGCGAGCGGGTTGACCTCGCCCATGACGTAGCGCAGATACAGGTCGGACTCGGTGATCGCCTCGACGTCCTTGCCGCACACGTCGCAAATGTAGCCGGTATCGCAGGCGGCCATTGGATCCCCTCCCCGTTTAGCGCCCGCATGGCGCCGCGCGAACGCTAAGCCGCAAGCGGCAATCGTTGTACAATGATCTCACACCCATCATTGTGACACGGAGTCCGCCATGAATCCAGACGCACCGACGCAAGAAAAGGAAACCGCGAGTTTTGCCGAGACCGCCATGCGCATGGGGGGCAAGAGCGAGGAGGAAGCCAAACGCATGGGCGCGGTGGACAAGGCCGACGAGCAGGTCGATCTGCTGTTCCGTTTTCAGACAGCGAACAGCCCGATCCACAAGGCGATCTGGGACGGCGCCGTGCCGCTCGAATTGTTCCAGGCCCCCGCCCCGCCGCAGTCGCTGCCTTGTGATGCCGTGATGGAAAAGTCGCTGGCGGTCACGAAACGCCGCCGCGAACAGGGGACGCTGCTCAATCAGGACAAGAAGCTGTCGAATGAGACGATCGACGAGCTTGCCGAGGCTGGCTACTGGGGTCTCTTGATCGATCCGAAATATGGCGGCTCCGGAGCGCCGTTTGCGCGGTTCGCACCGTTCCTCACCAAGGTCGGCGTCTACGATGGGATCACCTCTGCGATGGCCTCCGTGCACGGCTGCATCGGGGCGGTCGATCCACTGCGCACCTTCGGCAACGAGGAGCAGAAGGCGCGCTTGCTCCCCATCCTCGCCAGCGGCAAGAAGATCTCTGCTTTCGCGCTGACCGAGCCGTGCGCTGGGTCCGACCTCACCGCGTTGAAGACGACGGCCGTTCTCGTCGGTGATCACTACGAGGTCACCGGCGAGAAGCTGTTCATCACCAATATCGTGCCGGGCCGCATGATCGGGCTGGTCGCCGTGATCGACGGCAAACCCGCGGTGCTGATCGCCGAGCTGCCGAGCGAGGAGAACGAACAGTTCCAAATCGTTCGCTATGGTCTCTACGCTCTCAAACACGCTTATAACGTCGGCATGAAGTTCAACAAGTTTCGCGTGCCGGCGGCGAACCTGCTCAAACCGCCCAGCGGCGACGGGTTGACGATCGCTTATCACGGCCTGAACCTCGGCCGGCTGTCGCTCTGCGCTGGAGCGGCGGCGGCGATGCGCGTGTTCCTCGCCAACATGCTGCCATGGGCTCACTTCCGCAGGACCTACGGCCAGCCGATCGAAGTGCGCGAACTCGTCAAACGCCGCATCGCCCGGCTCGCGGCCTTGATCGCTGGGTCGGACGCGCTCGTCGCCTGGGGGTCGTGGCTGATCGACCAGGGCTATCGCGGCGAACTCGAGTGCATCATCGCGAAAATCTTCGGCAGCGAGGCTCAGAAGGAAGCCGCTATCGAGCTGTTCATGAAGACCCACGGCGGCCGGTCGTTCCTCGTCGGCCATCTGTTCGGCGACAACGTTCACGAGTTCTTGGCCCCGTGCATCTACGAAGGCGAAGGCGAAATGCTCGGCATGGCGTTCTTCAAATCGCTTGTCAAGGAGCACGGCAAGGCGTACTTCGAGCCGATC
>JACQFG010000021.1 GCA_016200155.1 Planctomycetota bacterium
GCGCTTTCTTCAAGCGCGCCGCGGATTTGAGCAGCTTGAGGATGTCGTCCTCATCCAGGTCGAGCAGGTCGATAAAGTGGTGCACGAAAATTCTCCGCCGTCTCCTCGTTTAACGCCCGCCTGGCACGCAGCAATCGCGCGGCGCCAAGCGGGCGCTAAACGAATCAGGATTTCACGGACAACAAGACCTCTTCAATGATGTTGCAACCTGCCTGCAGCGCGTCGTCGGGCAGGTTGAGCGCCGGCAGCAAGCGCAGCACGTTGCCGTGCGTGCAGTTGATGAGGAGCTGGCGTTTCAGGCATTCATCGACGATCGGCGTGCCGGCGATCGACAGTTCGACGCCGACCATCGTGCCCTTGACGCGAATCTCCTGGATCAACGGGCAGCGCTGCTTGAGGGCCTCGAAGCGAGCCCGGAAAGCTTCGCCGATACGGGCGGCACGCGGCAAGAGGTCGTCCTTTTCGATCGTCTCGATCGTGGCAAGGGCAGCGGCGCAGGCGAGCGGGTTGCCCCCGAAGGTGGCGGCGTGCGTGCCGGGGACGAGCTTGTCGGCGAACTTGCGTTTGGCGAGCAACCCGCCGCAGGCGACGCCGCCCGCCAGCGCCTTGGCCAGCGTGATCGCATCGGGCTCGACGCCGAAGTTCTGGAAGGCGTACCACGTCCCGGTGCGTCCCATGCCGGTCTGGACCTCGTCGAAGATCAGCATCAAGCCGTGCTTGTCGCACAGGGCGCGCAGGCCTTCGAGGTAGCCGGCCGGCGGAAGGTTGATGCCGCCTTCGCCCTGGATCGGTTCGAGCATGATGGCGCACGTCTCGGCGTCGACCAACTTGGTCACTGCGTCGAGATCGCCGAACGGGGCGTAGTTGAACCCCGCGAGCATCGGCTCCATGCCCTTGTGATACTTCGGCTGCGCGGTCGCGCTGAGGGCCCCGAACGTTCGACCATGGAAGCTGTTGAGCATCGTGACGATCTTGTAGCGTCCGTTCGGTTTGCCGTTCAGTCGAGCCAGCTTGATGACCGCCTCGTTGGCCTCGGTGCCGCTGTTGCACAGGAACACCTGGGCGTCGAGCCCGCTGTGATCGACGAGCGCCTTGGCGAGCAGCCCTTGCGGTTCGATGTACCAGGTGTTCGGCACGTGGATGAGCTTGCCGACCTGTTCGCGCACGGCGGCGACGACGCGCGGCGGACAATGGCCGATCAGGTTGCAGCCCCAGCCGGGGAAGAAGTCGAGGTAGCGTTTGCCCTCGGCGTCCCAGACGTGGGAACCCTCGCCGCGCACCAGGCACACCGGGAAGCGGCGATAGTTGCCGATGACGTATTTTTCAAAGATGGCGATGGTATCTGTGCTGGTCATGGAAGTTTCCTGCTGCTTGCGGGGTCGCAAAGGGCGCTTTGCTGCGTCGCGAGCGGCTAAAGTGTAATCTCGGTGCCGACGCCGCGGTCGGTGTAGATCTCCAGAAGCAGCGAATGACGTAGTCGTCCATCGACGATGTGCGTCTTCTTGACGCCGGCGCGCAGGCTATCGAAGCAGGCCTCGACTTTCGGGATCATTCCCTCGTCGATGACCTTCTGGGCGATCAGTTCCTGGCAGCGCTGCATGTTCAGGCTCGTCAGCAGCGAATCGGGGTTCTTGCGGTCGGCGAGAATGCCCGGCGTGTCGGTCAGCAGCACCAGCTTCTCCGCGCCGAGTTGCCCGGCCACGGCGGCGGCGGCGGTGTCGGCGTTCACGTTCAACCAGCCGCCGGCCTCATCCAGGGCCAGCGACGGTATCAGCGGGATGATGCCCGCCGCACAGAAATCGCGCAACAGTTCAGCGTCGATGCGCGTCACGGCGCCGACGCGCCCCAGATCGATCGGCTGGCCGTCGGGCCCCGGCAGCGTGAGTTTCGTGCCGAACAGAAATTGCAGCGAACCGAGGTGCGGCCCGATCGCCCGGCCGCCAAGCTGACGCACCTTGCGTTCGAGGTCGGCGTTGATCTCCTTCAGCAGGACGCGCACCACGATGGCGAGGGTTTCGTCGTCAGTGTGGCGTCGGCCCAGGACCTTGCGCGGCTTCAGCCCCGACTCGGCCATGGCGCGGTCGATCGGTTTGCCTCCGCCGTGCACGATGATGGGACGCAATCCGACGGTCGACATGAAGACGACGTCTTGCAACGTGGCCAGGAGCGCGTCAGGCTCCTCCATCGCGCTGCCGCCCAGCTTGATGACGATCAACTGGTTGTGGAATTGCCGAAGGTAACGGAGCGCTTCGATGAGCGTTTCGGCCTTGCGTATGGCGGAATCCATGCGGGGACGACCAATCTCTTGAACCAGCGCGGGTGCGCAGCAAAAGATTGAATGTAGGGAACCGGCGAAAAAGTGTCAATGGTTTCGTTCGTCTCTTCAGGGCGAGCGAACCGCGTTCCCCCAAAAACCCGGAGCGCGAGCGACGGGATCACATGGCGGTTGCAACAACGTGACGTCACCGACAGGATGCCGTCAACCCGAAAGTGAACCGCCATCGCGCTTCCATACAACAATCCGTGCATCGTTCCCCCACCTTGCCAACGAGACCGCGACATGCCCGCCGACTGGCAACTCCCGATCGGCGTCTCGCGATCGCTCTGGGACTATTTCCACGATCCCGAAATCGCGCGCGGCTACGACGCGGACGTCGGCGATACCCCCCTCTTGCGGATCGATCAGCAATTCGTCCGCGAACACTGTCAGCCGCCGGGCCGCATCATCGACCTGGGCTGCGGCACCGGGCGATTGGCGCTTCCGCTCGCCGAGCACGGCTACCAACCGGTTGCCGTCGACTTGTCGCCGGAGATGCTCAAGGTCCTGGGCGAGAAGGCCGCCGCACGCGGGCTGACGATTCCGCGCATCTGCGCCAATATTGCCGCCCTCGACATATTCGCCGACGCCTCGTTCGACCATGCGGCGTGCTTGTTCAGCACGCTTGGCCTGATCGTCGGCGCCGAGGCGAGGCGGCGGGCCATCGCCCACGTGTTCCGCCTGCTTCGGCCCGGCGGCGTGTTCGTGCTGCACGTCCACAACCGTTGGCACAACCTCTGGACATCGCACGGCCGATGGCTGCTCTGGAACGATCTTTGGTCATCGTGGTTCGGCGGAGGCGAGGCGGGGGACTACGAGATGCCGCCGCGGCAGGGGGTCGGCGCGTTGACCATGCACCTTTTCACGCGGCGCGAAGTCACGGGCTTGTTGCAGTCCGCGGGTTTTGAGATCGTCGAGGTTCGGCCGGTGAGCCTGAATCCCGATGGGCGATTGGCGTGCCCCTGGTGGTTCGGGCGATTGCGCGCCTACGGGTACATGATCGCAGTTCGCAAACCGCTTGCGGCGTAGCAGGCGTTGCCACGCCGCCAGCGGCGAATCGTGTCACCGCCCCTGCGTCCGCGCCTCGCTGGTCCTGTTGTCGAATAGCCAATTCGCCGCCCAGGCGCTGCCGATCGCGATGGCAATAAAAAGCGCCTGTTGAATGGCGATCATCCAGGCGATGCGCGTCCAGGTGTCGGCGTCGATCTGCTTGGGAATCCGAAACGAAAACGCGAAATCGGGCAGCCCTTCGAGGATCGCCATCACCTCGTTCCAGCGAACAAGATGCGCCAGCACGATCAGCAGGAGCATCATGACGAGCGCGAAGTTCGCCGTCGCCACCCGGCTGCTCATCACCGAAGCCAGGATGCCCAGGCTGTGAACCAACAGCAACGTCGGCCAGGGCACGATCAAGAGCCAAAGCCC
>JACQFG010000290.1 GCA_016200155.1 Planctomycetota bacterium
CGCCGACGACGACCACCTGCGGCTGCTGTCGATTTTCCACTATATCCTCGGCGCGATGAACGCGTTTGCCGGCTGCCTTCCGCTGATTCACGTCACGCTCGGCATGGTCTTCCTGGTCGGCACGTTCGACGACGATCCGAACGCGCCGTCCCGGGAAATCGGACTGCTCTTCGTTGTCATCGGCGGTGGAATCTCGCTTTTCTGCTGGACGGCCGCGTCGGCGAAGATTTTCGCCGGCCGATCGCTGGCTCGCCGGGCCAACTACCGCTTCTGCTACATCGTCGCCATCCTGGAATGCCTGCAGATGCCGACGGGCACGGCGCTCGGCGTGTGCACGATCGTGGTGCTATCGAGGCCCAGCGTGAAGGCGCTGTTCGAAGGGCGTCCGCATCGCAAACGTCGGATCGATGATTTCGAGGACACAGTAGAGGCGCCGATGCCGCCCCGCAGCGATGACGGCGCGATTCACGCCTGACCGTAGACCTCACGCGGAGCGGAGTCCTCGCGACGCCAAGCCAGCAGCGTCAATGCCGTAAGCACCAGGCTCGCCACCCATTGCACCGTGCTTATGTGCAGATACCAGCGATGCAGCCCGTAGAAAGCGTCCGGATCGACGACGCGCATCGGCTCGACAGCAAGCATTTCGTCCATCCGCACATGCAGCCGCGTCAGGATTCCAAGCGTCAGCACGAGGAGCAGCCAGAGCCCGACGCGAAATCGGCGCCGCCTCACGTGGGAGTCGCGGGCACTCACAACATCCCAGCCCCAGATGCTCAGCGCAATCGCTCCGCCAAGGTTCAAGTAGTTGGTCACCGATTGCGTGATGAACCCTTGCTGCAGATGTGATCCCAGGACAATCCGGCCGACGTGAATGACGACCGCGGCGTAAAACAGAAACCCGCCCTGCCAGAACATCAGCGCCGTCAGCAACAGGAATCGCCGCGTCAGCGTCATCATTTGCCGACCCGATATTTCTCGACGACCGCCTCATCGAGATCGACGCCCAGTCCCGGCTCTTCCGGCACGCAAATGTCGCCTTCGACGACCGGAAATTTCTTCTTCGTCAGCGTTTGCCGCAGGGCGCCTTGCTCGACGCAGTATTCGAAGTAATGCGAGTTCGGCAGGGCCGCGACGAAGTGCAGCGACGCCGCGATGTTGACGCCGGTCTTGTACGAGTGATTGACCGCAAGGCGATGGCGATCCGCGGCATCCCAGCCCATGCGTTTGCTGCGCATCAGGCCGCCGACGCGCGTCACGTCGACCTGCACGACGTCGATGCCGGCGTCCATCATGGCGACCATCTCTTTGATGTCGCAAATCTCCTCGCCGGCGGCGATCCGCATCGGCGGCGTGCTCTCACAGAGCCGGCGGTAGCCATCGATGTTATCAGGATGCAATGGCTCCTCCAGCCAGGCCAGGTTGAACTCGCCGAACTGTTTGGCCCGCTTGATCGATGTCGCGGTGTCCCAGGCCAGGCCCGCATCGACCATGAACTCCACGTTCGGGCCGATGCCCTTGCGGGCCGCGCGGACGTGGGCGATGTCGCTCTCTTCGCTCTGCCCCATCGGGCCCCAACCGAACTTGACCGCCTGGTAGCCCTGTCCGACCAGCTCGCGGCCAATGCGTTCGGTCTCGGCCGGCGAATCGCCAAAGAGGATGGAGGCGTAGGCGCGGAACTTCTTGCGAAACCCGCCGCCGAGCAGTTGATACACGGGCCGCTTGACCGCCTTGCCGACGATGTCCCACAACGCGATCTCGACGCCCGACATCGCCTGGATGACGGCCCCCTGCCGGCCAAAGAAGATCGAGCCTTCGTACATGCGATGAATGAGCCGATCGATCTCGAACGGGTCCTGCCCGAGCACGCACTCGGCCAGCCCGCGCGAAATCTTGTGCGAGATCGGCGCGTCGATGATCGCCTTCGCCACGGACGGCGACGAATCGACCTCGCCGACCCCGGTGATGCCGGCATCGGTGTGGACCTTGACGACGAGCGTGTCCTGGCTGCCGTCGCAGCGCTCGTTGACGGTGGGGAGGCGAAGATGGATCGCTTCGACTTGGGTGATTTTCATGAGGACATCATAGGATCCGCGTCATGCTGCGAAAATGGGTTGAAGATATAGGAAGACGGGGCGTCCATGTTGATCGTTGGGTAAACTGGTGTTTCTACAAGACCCCAGAAAACCTAACGCATGGAGGCCCCGATGAAGCGTCAGTATTTTATTGGTTTGGACACGCACGGCTCGTTCTGCGCAATGGCGGTGGTCACGAGCGATGGCAAGTTGGCCCAACGCGGCAACTGTAAAACCACCATCTCGGCTCTGCGTGAGATGATCGGCAAAGTGCCGGCGCCGCGACACTTGGTGTTCGAAGAAGGGCCGCTGGCCAACTGGCTTTATCGCAACCTCGCTGAACACGTCGAGGCGTTGACGGTGGCCGAGCCGCGACGCAATCGGCTGATCGCCTGCGAAGGAGACAAGGACGATCCCGTCGATGCCGAGAAGTTGGCGAACCTGTTGCGTGGCGGCTATGTCAAGAGCGTTCATCAAACGGAAACGCTCGCGGAGACCTTGTTCAAGCAACTGGTGGCGCAGTATCAGAGCCGAGTGCGTCGTCGTGTGGCGGCGAGTCTGCAGGTCACGGCGATCCTCAAGCAGCACGGGGTGATGGCTCGGGCCAAGCACTTCGATCGCGCCGAGGATCGCGTCGAAATTTTGCAGCAATTGCCCCCGGAGCGGCTGCTGCGCGAGATGGTCACGGCTTCATGGAAAGAGTACGATGCGTTGGTGAGGCACGAGGATGCCTGGCGAAAACGGCTGGTGCGGCAGGCGAAGAAGGACGATGTTGTCGTGCGTTTCACGGCACTGCCCGGCATCAGTTGGGTGCGCGCCGCCACCCTGCGAGCGTACCTCGACACGCCGTGGCGGTTTCGCAGCGCCAAGGCGTTGTGGAAATATCTGGGCATCGGTTTAGACCGACGCCACTCGGGCAATGGTCCCGAACTTTTGGCAGTGCCGAAGCAGACGAATCGTTTGCTCAAGAGCACGATCCTTGGCGCGGCGAGGTCGGCGATCGCCCAAGGAGAGAACCCGTTCGCCGGCCAGTATGAGGGCTGGATTTCCCGCGGCGTGTCGGCGAAGATGGCCAAGCGCAATGTGGCGCGGAGTCTGTCGGCGACGCTGTGGGGCTTATGGAAAAGCGGCACGGTCTACCATCCGGAGTGGGTGGGAGTGAACATGGCCGCAACGCAAGGGATCGAGACGTTCTAAAGGTGCGTCAACGATGCGATGTTCCGCGTAGAGGGCGGAGCTCCGACGCAAGGCATGGGCCTGCTTCGGCAGAGCCCCGTGGGTTGAATGGGCCCGCCCTCTACTTTCGCTACGCTCAACGATCTTCATGGGCCTCCGTGGGCGACCAGGGAGAGCTCCCGATAGGTGCCTGGGCGACTTTTTTGATTGCCCGTTACCCGAAGTTGAACGCGAACGCCGCACCGCAGAACTGGAATCGTGGAGGAGGGACAACGTTGCCTGTTGCTTTGCCGGTGGGTTTTCAAGGCATGGCGAGCGGTGTCCGATGGTGGGACAAAAAAAGCCTGGCAGGAAGAATCCCGCCAGGCGGATGCACCATCGGCGCACCGTCGACCTGGATATTCCTCGTCAGGTTGCACCCCTGCAGAGCCTGACTCCGCTTCTCCAGGTAAACCAAGCGTAACCCACGCGGACAAGCAAGCAAGGCCGCGTGAACCGAGTCGGCTGATTCCTTGGATTCCGAAGCCGTTGCAAGGCACAAGCTCCTCAAAGTCCCCTGGCTGGAGACCGCGATCTGACTGTGGAATGGATGCCCCTGAAGAATCAAAAAAACAAAATCTGGGCGTCCCCGTAGGAAGTACGTATTGACTTCTTCCTTCCTATAGGTGCCTTGCGCTTGCGAGTTTTACTCACACTCACACGCTGACACACGTGGCTCGCCGCAACTGACTTTGAAACCGCGTGCTCGATTGGCTAGAATCGAGGAAGTGGATGCCGTCCGCACACGCCAGCCAACGCGCACCCTCGCAATGGATTGTATTGCGCTGCACACCGACATCTCCTCTTTTCTTCTTACTTTCACGCCGATAAACTAAATTAGGAGACCCAACACGATGACACCCATTCGAATCAAGACCCGAATCGACTCCGAAACTCTCAATTTGCCGGAGCTTCAGCCTTTGGTGGGCAAGACGGTCGAAATTCGCGTTGTAGAAGCGGGGGAATCGGCAATCGATCGGCTGCTCGATTCCGACTACCGTGCTGATTGCGAGGCCGACATTTCGCCAGAAGTGCTGCTCGCCGATGTTCGCGCTGGCCTGGCGAGCATTGCGGGAGACATGACCGCCGACTTCGCCGCCGAACGGGATGAGCGTTAAGATGCCCATACACTTTTTCGACACCAGCGCCATCAGACTTCGTGAGCAATGGATTTAAGTGCGTGGCATCGCTCTGCTGGCGAGCGCAACGATGGCATCGAGTTTCTCACTTATCTCAGATTGAATCGCACTTTTGGGCACAAGACTGGCCAATTCGTGATAATCCGCCTTGCGGAATGTCAACGGCAGCTCCAGCTTCTTGAAAAACCCCTTGAATAACGGATCGAGGAAGTCGTCGGTTGCTTTGATGTCGGGACCCCAAGGATCAGGCTTTCCCAGGGTGCTCAATGCTTGCGATACTTCATAAATCGCTTGTCCCATTGCCGATTCGCGTTTCTCCCTTTCGGCAAATCCGAAGAGGTCGTCCGGCTGTTCTCCACGAGCATATGCCATCAGGACGTCTTCGGTGCAAAAGTAGTTTTCCAATTCGCGCCGCTGCCACATGAGTTCCACCAAACCGGTGTTCTGCTGTAGTGGGTTGTCAATTCGATCAAAGATGGCGATCCCCACGAGATCCGGCTTAGCCTCGCGAAGACCATAGAAAAGGTCGCGTACTCTTTGTGGAAGATTCGTCGAAACGTAATGCACGAACGGCCGTTCCAAATACTCCTTTGCGGGGTGATCCAACGTCCTAGCGAATGCTCTGAGAATGCTGAGATCGGTGGAGCCTTCAAGACATAGCAGCCATCCTGCTGCCTCGGCCTGATAATATTGATCCCAGCCAATGTCGGTCAGCGCTTTCATGACCTGGCTGCCGCGGTCATTCATGGTATGCGGCTTGCCAACGAACGCAATGACTTTGCCTCGACCGGCTGCTTCATTGAGAACGACTTCGGAGTGGCTTGCGGAGATGATCTGCGAGCCTTGCATTTCGGCAACCTCCGTCAGAAGTTGATATGTCTGGCGTTGGCGCAGAATTTCGAGGTGGGCGTCCGGCTCGTCCAGAAGCAGAATGGTCCGTGGATTCGCGTAGAGGTGGGCAAGCAAGAGGAGAGTTTGTTGCAGCCCGCGCCCAGCGCTAGACAGGTCCAGGCTGGTGGCGTTTTCTTCGTAGCCCATCGTGATCTCGCTCCGCTCGGTAATATATTCCGGCGGTTGGAGTGTGGCGCCGAACAAGTCGGAGATTCGCTTCACGATGTCGTTCCATGCCGACTTGTCCTCGCGCTTATGAACTTGGAAGCAAAGGTTGCGCAGCACTTCGGCGGTGCGGCCTTGACCAATTAGGAAACCAATCTCGCCAGTCTGTTTCAAGTGCTCGCGGTCCGTGAGGCCGGACATGGGCGGGAGATATGCAACCTGGACGGCCCTCGCGTGCTCGGAAATCTCCGAGAACTTTGCATCACTGACTTTGGCGTTCTCAAAGCCAGGCAAGCGCACGGGGCGACACACGAATGATTCCTCGCCCGCCGTGTAATCAAACTCAATACCACACTGCCAAACCTTGTCGTTGGTGATTCCGTCGACGATGACATCAATGCGAACGTTCTGTGTGGTTGTTGTTGGTTTGCCCTCTTTATCGACGGTTGGTTGAGTATTCCGCGTGTGTAACCCGTGCCACAGCAGATTGGCCGCTGGAACCGGAATCGAAATGAGATCCCGCCGATTGATCGCAACGCCTGGTCTTTTCGAAGGCGATGCCTTTCCTTCGCGTTTAGCAAGCCAAGAACGCATGCCGATGTCCCAAAGGGCGAGCGCCTGGAGCGCAGTGGTCTTCCCCGAGTTATTCGGGCCGATGAAAACGACGGCCTTGCCGAGTTCGATTTGGGCGTGGTCGAATCTCTTGAAGTTTCGGATCGTCAGTTTGGTCAACATGAGGCTGTTTCCGGCGAGTGATTCGGGGAAGAAAACCCATCGGAGAAACCTATCCCGATTCCTCTTTGCGCCGTCGCGCTTTTGCGTGGGAAAGGACCACCATACAAATCACGCCGACACCGCGCTCTCAACTTTCGGCTTCAACGGCGCCGGATAGACGTCCCACGCGCACTGATAGGTTTGCTCAAGGTCCACGTTGATATAGCGATCGGACCACAGGAACAACGGCATCGCGGGTAGCGCGTCGCCGACGGCGATCGGCTCGACGAACGAGCGGGCGACGCTGCCCTCCGTCGTCGCCCGATAGGAGGCCAGCGTCAACGGCTTGTCCGCGTGGAACTCGAAATCGCCGTCGTATTTCTCGCTCCAGATCGCCTGATGAATCCCCTGCGGGTCGCGCGGCGTCGGCGGGAAAAGATCGACGATGAGGACGTGTATGCCTTGATCGAGAAAATCGATCGTCTTCGTGAGAAATTTGCGAAAGCGAGCCTGGCTTGACTTGTTGCCCGCCGAGACGATCTCGATCACCCCGACCAGAATTCCCTCGACGCTGCGCACAGCAATGAGGTCCTTCCTGGCGAGATAGGATTCCCTCTCCGCCTCCCACGTGAAGCGCGTTTTGGGCGGAGACTCCAGCAGCGCGACGCCGAATCCGTTGGATGCCTGTCCATCGGCTCGGCCCGTTTCGGGGGGACGATCTTCGACGGCCAGCACATCGGGTTCAACTGCGTTGGCGTAGACCTCGCCGATGGCGTAAAAGCCTTCTGGCAGCCGGCCTTCATTAAGCCAATCGGCAATCGTGCCAATCCATCGTTGATGAAAGTAATGAAACATCCCATCGCTGACGCCGGACCAGTTGTGTATCGGCATGGCTGCCTCCTTGAGGTAATTCTACCCGAGCGTCGGCTGTCAGTTCAATCCACATAAACAAACTCATTGCTCGCAAACATCACGCGCAGCCACGCCGCCCAGGCGTTGCGCGCCGCATCGGCGCCTTTGGTTTCGCGCAGCGTCTCGTCAAGGAAGCGCCGATTGACCTCGCGTTCTCTTGCCGACGGCGAGCGGCCATAGAACAGGTGGCACGCGCGCTCCAGCCGCGCGTCATCGTTCTCCAGCTTCAGCAAGCGCGTCGCCAGGTTATTCGCCTTCGCGTGGATGAACGGGTCGTTCATGAAAAACAGCGATTGCGTCGGCACGGTCGTCGTGTGCCGAAACGGCGTGCTGGCGTTGGCGTCGGCGCCGTCGAACAGGGCGAGGAACGGATGGCGTTTGATGCGCTGCGTCATCAGGTAGACGCTGCGGCGATCGTGATCGTAGACGGCCGAGAACGGATTGTGCTGCGTGTAGCCCCATTTGCTGGCGTCCGGGAAGGGGTGAGCTTGGCCAGGAGTGCGATCGAGATCGCCGCTGACGTGCAAGACGGCATCGCGAATTTCCTCCGCGCTCAAGCGGCGGCGCGAATATTTCCAGAGCCACGTGTTACTCGGATCGACCTGGGCGTTCTTTTCGTGTTGCGTGCCGCTGCGTTGATAGGCATCGGAAGTCAGGATCAAGCGATGCATCGCCTTGACCGACCAGCCGCTGTCGATGAAACGGCGGGCGAGGTAGTCGAGCAGTTCCGGATGGCTGGGCGGGTCGCCGCGGGCGCCGAAGTCGTTGGGGGTTTTGACCAGGCCGGCGCCGAAATGGTGCTGCCAGATGCGATTGACCATGGCACGCGCAAACAGCGGGTTCTCCGGCGACGTGATCCAGCGCGCGA
>JACQFG010000291.1 GCA_016200155.1 Planctomycetota bacterium
CCGCACGACTTCGATGCCGCCGTGGCAGTGCAGCTCGACCGATTGCTCCTTGGCCGCGAGAATCGCCTCGTCGGCATGCTCGACGCCGACTTTGCCATACCAGAACTGCCCCGGGATCGGCTCGTCGGGCAGAGTGCCCTGCTTGGGCCGAAAGAGTTCGCGCGTGATGGACCACGCCAACGGACCGCGCATCGCCAACGTGGCGATGGCAGCCTTGCCGGGCGCGGTCAGACAGGCGAGCAGCGTGTCCATCACATACCTACGTCGTGGCGGACGATTCCGATCGTGCGATCCCAGCCGCACGATCGGAATCGTACGCCACGTCAATTCGTCACCTCGGCCGGGAGTGGAGGATGCCTTCGAGCGTCATCTCCGGCCAAAGGTGCACGGGATGGTGCAGGCGCGGCGCGATCGACTTCGCATCGCCGCCGGTCAAGAAGATCTCGAACGCCGCCGGGTGGCGATGCTGATACTCGGTGATGAGCCGCTCGATGCCGCCGATGACCGCGTACAGAACGCCGGCCTGGATCGCCTTCACGCTCGTCGTTCCGGGCAGCGCGACCGCGTCGTCGATCTCGACGATCGGCAACAGCGCGGTGTGATCGTGCAGCGCCTGGGCCATCAGGCGAAGACCGGGAAAGATCGCCCCGCCGCGGAAGACGCCCTTGCCGTCAACGTAATCGACGGTGACCGCGGAGCCGGCATCGACAAGGATCGCGGCGACGTTCTCCTGCCGGCGCACATTGGCGGCGACAGCGTTGAGCAGACGATCGATGCCGACCCGGTCAGGATATTCGACGTCGATTTGCAGAGGCACCTGCTTGGGCGTGGTCAGCACCTGAACGGCGTCGCAGCGCTCCTTGATCCAGGCGACGAGCACGTCGCGCCGCAGCGGATGCACGCCGCTGACGATCCATTCCTGCGCGGGTTCGAGCTTCCATTCGAGCCATTGCTTTTGCCAGGCGGCGGCATCGTCGCCCGGCAGCGCTGCGATGCTCCACACCTGAGCGGAGCTGCACAGGCCCCATTTGATGCGCGAATTGCCGACGTCGACGACGATGGGGCCCATCGGTGGTATCACATCCTTCGCTTACGCTTCAGGCTCTGAATGTAACAACTCCGCGACTCGCCCGACCAGTTGCGCCAGCCCCTGCCCGGTGACGGCCGAGATCGCCAGCACCTCGAGGCCCAGTTCGCGCGCCATGCGTTCGCGGACCGCGTCGCTGTCGGTCAGCTCGCTCTTGCTGACCGCGACCACTTCCGGCTTCGTCGCCAGCTCTTGCCGATAGAGTTCGAGTTCGTGCCGGACCATGCGATAGTTGGCGACCGGATCGCTGTCGTCCAGAGGCAAGGGCTCGACCAGATGCACGAGGACGCGCGTCCGCTCGACGTGGCGCAAGAACTCGTGACCAAGCCCGACGCCGCTGTGCGCCCCTTCAATCAAACCCGGCAAATCGGCGAGGACGAAGACGCGTTCGCCGCCGGCATGAACGACGCCGAGATTGGGATGCTTCGTGGTGAACGGATAGTCGGCGATTTCGGGATGCGCCTGCGACAGCCGGCTGAGCAGCGTCGACTTGCCGGCGTTGGGCAAGCCGATCAGGCCGGCATCGGCGATCACCTTGAGTTCGAGGACAAGCCAGCGTTCCTCACCGGTTTCGCCGGGCTCGGCTTCCTTGGGCGTGCGGTTGGTCGAGGTCGCGAAGTACTTGTTGCCGCGCCCGCCGCGTCCGCCCTTGCCGACGATGACTTCATCGCCGGCTTGCGTCAGGTCGCGCAGCACATTGCCGCGCTCGCGATCGCAGATGATGGTTCCGGGCGGCACCGAGATGACGACGTCCTTGGCGGAGCGGCCCGTCTTCTGCGCGCCGCTGCCGGGGCTGCCGGAGGGAGCGCGGACGTGTTTGCGATTGACGACGTCGGCAAGAGAATCGGCGCCGGCGACCGCGCGGATGATGACGTTGCCGCCGTCGCCGCCGTCGCCGCCGTCGGGCCCGCCCTTGGGTTCGTACTTTTCGCGCCGAAAGCTGACGCAGCCGCGCCCGCCGTCGCCGCCCTTGACGAAGATAGTGACTCGATCGATGAACATATGGGGGTATTGTATCAGGCCGTCCCCCTTTAGCGCCCGCATGGCGCCGCGCGAACGCTAAACGGGGAGGTCAATACGCATTCCGATTGACGAAGCCGTGCCACACCGTCAGGAAGAGGATGCGCAGATCGAGCCACGGCGTCCAGTGCGTGATGTAGTAGAGGTCGAACTGGATGCGTTTGCGTAAAGACGTGTTGCCGCGCCAGCCGTTGACCTGGGCCCAGCCGGTGATGCCGGCTTTCACGGCATGACGCGCATGGTAATTCGGGATCGTCTTGATGAACTTGCCGATGAACTCCGGCCGCTCCGGGCGCGGACCGACGATGCTCATGTGTCCCAGCAGCACGTTGATGAACTGCGGCAATTCGTCGAGGCTGGACTTGCGCAGGAAGTTCCCCAGCTTCGTCTTGCGCGGATCGTCCTTGATCGCCCAGACGGCCCCGGTCTTCTGCTCGGCATCGACACGCATGCTGCGGAACTTGTACATCTGGAACGTCGCCCCGTTCAGCCCGCACCGCTTCTGGCTGAAGAACACGGGACCGGGGCTCGTCAACTTGACGAGAACGGCGATCAGGATCATGAGCGGCGCCAGGACGATCAGCGCCAGGATCGACAGCACGATGTCCATCGCCCGCTTGACGACGATGTTCAGCCCGTGGTGCGGACTCTCGCGCAGGCCGATCATCGGCATGCCGTCGAAATGCGTCGTCGTGAAGGTGACCCCCGCCAGCGCCGGCACGTCGGCGACCAGCCGGACATCGACCAGCGTCTGCGACAACACGTCAAACACGCGCCTCGCCTCGTGATAGCGGCTCATCGGCAGGCAGATGAAGACGTGCGACACCTGGTACTTCGCGACCAGGGCCGGCAGGTCCGCGACGCCGCCGAGGATGTCGAGATCGCTGGCCCAGTGGGAGGGTTCGTCCTCGATGAAGCCGACGTTCTTGAAGCCAAGCCAGCTCGTGGTGCGCAGCGAGCGCGCGGTCTTGCGGGCGACCCGGCCGGTGCCGACGATGAGCGTCTGCGTCTGGTTGTAGCCGCGCCGCCGCAGCCAGTGGACTCCCATCCAGCTCACCCGGCGGAAGACGATGATCAGCGTCATCGTCAGGCCGATGAACAGCAAGATGGCGCCGCGCGATTCGTAGGGATTGTGCAGGCCGAAAGTCGCGGCGACGACGAACAGGCCCATCAAGACGGTGCCGAGAAAAACGCTGACGAACTCTTCGCGCAGCCGGCGAAAGCGGTTGATCTGGTACTGGCTCGTGAAATGATAGGCCAGCAGGCTGAGCAGCATGATCAGCGGGATGTTCTTCCAGCACAGATCGAAGGTCGGCGGCGTCTTGTCGACCTCGAACCAGCCCGACTCGAAGCGCAGCCAATGCGAGAGCAGCCACGCCGCCACCGTGAGCACGAGGTCGCAGCAGAGAAACCACAGGCAGATGATCTGACTTTTGTTCTTGAGCATGCGCTGCCCCGTCCGTGAGGCCCGTTGTCGTTCCGTTGCCCGGCAATGTAACAACCGTGCAAATCGCGTGTCAAGGCACGAATCGCCCGCTCCTCGTTTAGCGCCCGCGCGGCGCTGTGGGACCGCGCGGGCGTTAAACGAGGAGCGGCTTCTTGCCGTCGCTGCTTCGAGCCGCTATAGTCAGCGCGTCGCAATTCATGGAGACCCCGATGAAAAAGATCTATCACGTTGTTCTGGTCAAATTCAAAGCGAACAAGGCGCACCGCTGGCCGGACCTGTGCATGACCCTCAACGCATTGCAATGCGCGCTGCCGGGCTTCTTGACCTGCACGGGCGGACCGTATTCGAGTCCGGAGGGACTGAATCAGGGCTACACGCACGGGCTGGTGATGACGTTCGCCGATGCTGCGGCGCGCGACGAGTACCTCGGCCATCCGGATCACGACAAGGTCAAGCAGGCGTTCTTGCCGGACCTGGAAGGCGTGGTAGCGTTTGATTTTGAAGGAGAGTGACGAAGCGGGGCAATCTGGATAACACGAAAATTGAGTGGGAAGGTACTTCCCTGTAGCCGCAGGCTTCAGTCTGCGGCCGTCCAAATATTCG